>SYDV01000495.1 GCA_005801395.1 Planctomycetia bacterium
CAACCAGGCACCGATCCCTTCGCCCACGACGATCAGGCCCACCGCGCGCAGGCGTCAAGGGTGACGGACGAACAACGCAGCGATCTACCCATTCCGATCTTTAAAACCACCCGAGTACGGATTTCGCTTGAGTAGCACACCTGTGCCTGTAATTCAGCCATGACCTGTTGCTAATCATTGCGTCCGATATTGCGAAATGACATCATGACCGCCAATAGTGTGGAGATCAAAATGCAGACGACGATTATTGCCCAATGCCACCAAGCCAGTCGTAACGGTTTTTGCATACGTGAAAGCTTTGCCATGTGGCGAGTTATCACAAGGCCGAATCAAACGGACGTGCAGTGTGCTGATACTTGTTGTTGGTGATGTCCAGTACAGCATGCCCGTCATGAAAAAATCACTGCGTTGGGGTATCATCGGCACGGGTTGGATTGCTGGAGTTTTTACTCAAGCATTAAAAGAATCACGCCACGGTTTCGCGGCAGCGGTCGCTAGTCGCACACCGGCGCGAGCGCAGCAATTTGCGAAACAACACGCAATTATGAAAGCTTATGGGTCGTACGCAGCTTTATTAGCGGATCCGGCAATTGATGTCGTCTATATTTCTACGCCGCACACAGAACATTTATCCGCGACTATGGCGGCAATTAAAGCAGGTAAGCATGTGTTGTGCGAAAAACCCATGTGCGTAACGGCGGCGGAATGTCGACGCATGGTGACAGCGGCAGAAAAAGCGGGCGTAGTGTTGTTAGAAGCATTTATGTATCGAGTGCATCCCCAGACGCATAAATTAATGGAGCTGGTACAAAGTGGAATCATTGGCGACGTGCGCTGTATTCGCTCCGCCTTTACGTTTGATTTATCGGTGCTGCCGATCACTGGTCATAATGCACGCGAAGATATCTCCCTTCGCGGTGGATCATTATATGATGTCGGCGGTTATTGTGTTAATGCGAGCCGCATGATCGCCGGTGCGGAACCCAATGCCATTCATGGTGTCTGGAATATCGATAAACGTACGGGCGTTGATCGCGTGTGCGCTGCGGTTTTAGGTTTCCCAAATGGTGTGGTAGCTCATTTTGATATTGGCTTTCACAGTGTGCCGACGAATTTCATTGAAGTCATTGGCGCGGCGGGGCGAATCCATGTTGCTAGTCCGTGGTGGCCGGACCGTAAACGTGCGGTCATTACGGTGGAGAAAACAGGGAAAAAAGCCAGGGAAGTGGTCGTGAAAAATGGCGGTTGGATTTTCACGATTGAAGCCGATCACTTGGCGGACGTTATTCGCGGCGTGGCTAAACCACTCATTCCAGCAAGTAATGCGGTCGGAACGGCCACGGTGTTAGATACCTTATGGCGTCGCATGCACGTAGCTCAATAACATAAAGGAAATATTATGCGTTCGCTCATCGTCGTTATGTTTTGTCTATTAATGGCAACCGGTGTTTGTGCGGTGGATGATCCGACGCGCTTGGTGTTAAATGATATTCCGCGTGACTCGAAAGCGATCCCAGGGTTTGTTACTTTTGTTTCGGAAACGACGGTGTGGGAAGTTGATGCGACACAGATTATTTCCGTTCATCGCACCGCTACCCAACCTGATGTCTCCATCATGGTCATTGATGTGCCATTAATCCCTGGACAAACTCACACGCAGGTGGTCGTTTCCGAGAGACTCATGAAATACGCGGATGTGTTGCGCTTTGTTCAAGGACTTCGCTTTAAACCAAAACAATAAAAGACGGCCGAGCCTTTAGGCCCGACCGTCTTTTAGGTTATGCCGCTTTAATTACTTAGCGGATCAAGGTCGCTAATTCTTGCAGAATTGAGTCAGTGGTTTGAATTACACGTGCGTTGACTTGGAAGCCACGTTGCGCGGTGATCATGCGCGTAAATTCACTGGCGATATCGACGTTACTACCTTCGAGCACGCCAGCGGCCAAAACACCTGAACCGGCGGTGCCTGGTTCGCGGATAATTGGATCACCAGAGTTCGACGATACTTTCCATAAATTACCACCGGCGTTATTTAATCCACCTGGGTTAGAAAATACCGCGATTTGTAATTGATAGAGCGGTAAGCTTTTACCGTTGGAATATAATCCGACGATATTGCCGTTCGGTTCGACAGACAGGGTTTGCAGTTCGCCGTTGGCATTACCGTCTTGATAGATGGCAGCGCCGGTGGATGCCGTACCAAAACCAGTTAGGCCGGTGGTCGAATTTGCCTGTCCAAAATTTATGGTGAGATTCGTGGTTCCGGTGGTAGCCCAATTGATTTGGATGGAATCATCGATGGGAGTTTCGACATAAATATTGCTATCAGCTAATGACGTTCCGTTCATAGTTGTGCCCAAATTGGCAGTTCCCAGAAAGCGGCCTTGTTGGTCGAATTGAATGCCCGTTACCACGTCGTCTGTTAATGTGCCGCTTTCAGGGCGAACATTTACTAGCATATCCCAGCCATTATAACGATCGACACTGTTACCATTGACGAGCGAACGTGTTCCCGTGCGTAAAAAACGAGTTTCCAAAATATGCGAGCCACCGTTTTCGTCGTACACTTGAACCGAACTAGCAACGAAATCATCGGCAAAACGCATTTTATACCAGTTCATCGTCGCATTGGTATTCTTCTCGTATTGCCACGCATTGACATCAATTGCGCTGCCTTCTTGGAACATGTCGGGTACGCCATCGGCATCTAAATCCGCGGTCAAATTACTGGAATTCGAATCGTTTACGATATCGGTGCTCCAGGTGATTGGAGTGAGCGCCGGAATAACTTTGTTTCCAGAAAATTCATAGGAGACAACATCGCCAGATTTGACGTGGGGAAAACTAGATAATGAAAAAGCGGTCGGGGCGAGGAGGGTTCCCGTTGGTACTAGACTTCCAACTTCGCGACCATTGACTTTAACGGAAATTTTAAGTGATCCACTTATGCCACCATAAGACCCGGCGGGAACGGTAAAGGTTGGCTGTAATAATCCTGCTTCGGTTGATTGAATCGTACGACTGGCGGCAGTTCGCGCGACACCGGCACCTGAATAATTTGTCCCGACCGCATCAGTTAATCCGTGTCCGGCGGTAGATATTTCGATTGGGTTGAGTGCACCCAAGTTTGGACCAACGTAGGTATAAGTAATGACGTCACCGGTGGTGACATTGGGAAATGTGCCAAGTTGAAAATCAGGTGGTAAAACAGAGTAGTCACCAGCGGGAATCGTTATGGTTCCTGATGCCACACCATTAACATTGACGGTAATTTGTGCCGGCGTTGCAGTGATTACGCCAGGCATGGTAAACGTGGGATCCAGTGCGCCTGCTTGTGGTGCTGTAATGGTTACTGGACCAAATGATGGATTGACAACGGAGGTATTTATCCCGCTGCCAGGAGCAGGGCTTAAAAGAGGTATTGGACTCGCGGAAGCGCCAAAAACATTAGTACCATTAATTGGGTCACGTTCACCAATAAAGAGGGAAAAACCAGTTCCCTGTCCAACACCTTCTGCGGATAATAAACCATTATTCATACGAACGAGACCAAAACTGTTATTGCCTTGGGTAAGGATGCCATTGACGCTATTCATTAACTCGCTGACAGTGGCGGTCCATGGGTTTATGGAAAATTCTCCGGCATATGCCTCGCCATTCGGTTTTGTACCAAAGACATAAATAGTACGATTGGGGGCAATAGGCGGCGTGAGGGGAGTTAATCCTGTCGAGGTATTAAAGGTGGTTAGCGTGCTGAGCACCGTAGTTTCGGTGGCAATGGTTGTCGTTCCATTTGCTCCAGCTGCATATAAAGGAAATGCTGCCGAAAGATTTTGCCCCTGCAAAGATCCTGCTTTTGAACTGAGATTTCCTTGGAAGGTAACTTCTTGGGTGGCTGCAGCATCCATGGCGCGATTATCGGTCAAATCGATGGCTACCAAATTGCCTAGGGTTACGCCGTTGACGTCGGTTTGTTTTCCGAGGACTTTTAAGCCAGAACCGAGATCCACGAGATTATCTTGGCTGTCTAAGCCAAAATTACCGACACGAGTGAAAAATTGTTCGGTCAGATTCCCGGTATCATCAACTTTACCGACTTCGAAAAAACCAGTGCCCTGTATCGCTAAGTCGAACGTGCGGCCGGTTGCTTGTAACGCACCTTGGCGCATGTCGACATTAATCGAAGATGTTTGTACGCCTAAACCAATTTGCGTTGGATTACGACCACCGACGCTACCACTTGGCGCAGATCCAGAGAACATCGATTGGTTAAGTGAGTTAGAGAAGCTAACCGCGCTCCCCTTAAACCCGGTGGTGGAAATGTTTGCCAAGTTATTGGCAACCGTGTCGAGGATCAGCTGGTGGTTGACCATGCCGGAGACGCCGGCGGATAGGGATCGTTGCATGGTAGGATCTCGTGGGGATGAGTGGTTACTGCGGGTGGATATACGCTATTGGCGTGCCAATTAATTATGCGAAAGCATTAATACTGGTTGAACCGATTTGGCCGCCCAGCACCTGAATTCGCGGGCTCAGCGGAGCATCAGGGCGCGTGGTTTCGAGAGAAAAACGTTCGCCGTCATTCATCGGACGGCGATTAGTATCATGGTCTTGTTTAGAATTTTGTTGTTGCTGACTGTCGGCAAACGAGCGTTGGAATTGCGCTTGGTCGCTTAGGGTAATTTCCCGGATCGGCGCGTCGCTGGAGCGTAATTCAGAGCGCATTCCGGGTAAAAACCGTTCTAGCGCAACGCGTACGCTTTCGTCTTCAGCCTGTAAGCGCGCACTGAGAACGCCGTTTCGTTCGATGACTTCAATACGCACGGTACCCAATTCAGGAGGCGTCATGCGCAGTACCATCATGCGTTCACCGGTTGGCAAATGTTGCACGAGTGCTCGTTGAACTTGGTGCGTGACGGCTTTTTCCATAGCATTGCCGTTTTGCGCCAACAAAGGTTGGGCGTTAACGGCTTCGGAATTAATTTTATTCGGCGCTAGCGTTGTTGGTTGTGCAGTGGAAAGGACAGGGACTTCTGAAACGTTACGTTGTTGTGCGGTATTCGCTTCAAGTTTATTATCGGGGACGCTTTTTGTATCAGATTTATTGTCAGCTCCTGCTAATGATTTTGCTATGGCATGAAAATCAGTTGATTGAGTCGCCGGTGTCGCCTGTGACACCATGGAAGTCGGGAGCGGAATTGGCGCGGTCTGATCTTCTTGATTAATTAATTTATTTAACGCTTGTTGAAATAAGTCTTTATCGTCGACGTGGCGATTCTCTTGAATCGGCGGCAATGCGGCGGTCGTATCGATGTCGGATGTGGTTGTATTCGATGCCGTAGGTAAAATTGTGGTTTCTACCGTTGATTTCGCTGACTGTTTCGCTTGTGGTGTGACGACACCAATGATTGGAGCGATGTTAGCTGCGGTATTGCTGGCGGCATTTGCTGCGCTGGTATTGATTTGTTCGGATGCGGTTGCGTCTACGGATACGATCGTCGGCATAATAGCCGTGGGGAGATCTGCTTTGACAGGAATGGCGTTTAAATCGTCCAATGATGTTGCGTTATTACCGGCGATCGGAGTCGTGGCTAACGCTAGCGTGAGGTCTATGTCGGATAAGAGCGGCAGCGCCGTATCATTCGGCAATAAAGGTATTTTATTATTGGGCTCAGCGATGAGGTGTTGTATTAAAGGAACAATCGTTGTTGGATCACTAAATAAATCAGTTGCTATTTCTTCTGGTAATGGTGTGTCGGGAAGAATAAGCGAGTTAGATGCGAGAACACTTTCCCCGGTTACATTGGTGCTATCGGTGAGTGCTTGATCGTCGGATGGCTTCACTGTTTCTGGTGATTTTGAAATCGATTTATCAGGCGTATGAGATTGGTCTTGTTCAGGTTCTGATTTTGCCGCCGACGTCATTCGACTAGCGTCATCCGCTTTCGTCGATTTATCCAAGGTCGTCGCAAAAGAGGCTTCGTCGCGCAGTGATGATGATCGGTTAATTGGTTCGTTTGATATCTTTGGCGTAACTGGGGCAGCTAACGGTATTTCGGTCTGTGGCTGGGTGCGCATGCCAATCCTCCGAATGGCTGAACGCACAAAGCTTGCCAAATTTCGAGACGGGCTTGCCTAATCCAGGAGAGGCCGGGATCTGATTAATCTGCGTCGGCAGCGTTGTCTAAATTTTTCTGCGTTTGCATGCTGACCGATTGTGCTTGTTTCAGGCGGGGATCATCGCTGGGTAACAGTAGTAATTGCACGCTTTCGCGCGTTCCCATACGGACGGTGCACGGGCCAGTGCCGAGATCGATATTAATCGGCTCACGCATTGGTTCACCATTACAAAAGGACCCGTTGGTCGACAAATCTTGCACATTTACCGTATTATTGGTGATATTTAAACGGATATGACGACGGCTGACAGTATTAAAATCATGATCAGCGTCGCGCTGAGAAGGGGGGGTCTTGAGGTAAGTGGCAGTGCGTCGCAGACTAATGTCGCAAGAACGACTGCGACCAATCACGATGTCTTTGCCCTTGTCGAGCAAATAGCATTCTCCATCGACCATTCCGGCCGTGCCAAGTAAAACAGGAATCATATCTACCATGCCGTCTCCGACGCCGCTCAGGATCACATACGACTACGGGGTCTTTACCCAATGACTAGCCCCAATTCAATAAGAGCGTTGCAAGTGCATTATGGCGATAGCCTGCATACGACTTTATCAACGGTCAGGAGTTCCGCATGTTAGCCCTTTTACGAGCCATTATTGACCATGGTGGCGTTACGGTGTTCGTTATCGCCTTTATCTCATTGGGGTCTATGACGGTGGTCATAGAGCGCTGCTGGCGCTTGTTGCCCCTGCGTAAACAGTTTCAACAAGCGCAGCAACAATGTCAGGAAGTGCTCTTGCGTGCTGGTATTCAAACGGCCTTACAATCGTTGCCGGAAAGTGATGCCATGAATCGGGTTTTAAAAAGTGGATTGGCCATGCATGCCCGTGGTGCTGACACCATTCGTGCCGCCGCCATGAGCGCCGCTCAACGCGAAGTTCATGGAATTGAACGCGGACTGAGTTTAATCCAAATCGCGGCGCAAATCGCGCCGTGGCTGGGTTTGTTGGGCACAGTGGTTGGATTAATGGATGTCTTTGCCAGTGTTGGCGATCAAGCAAACGTGACCCATGCGGTGGCGGCTTCGGGTATTTATCAGGCATTAGCGTGTACCGTAGCTGGGCTTGCGGTAGCGATTGGCGCTTACGTGGCGTATCAAATTTTATCTGGAATATCATCTCGGCTAATTGATGAGTTAGAGCAGGCCGCAACTGATTTACCGATGTATGCTGCCGGTGCGAAAGTTTAAACATGGTTTTACGCCGACGTCATCGTACTTCGCGTACGGCTTTAGATTTTACCGCCTTGGTTGATATCGCCTTGGTCTTGGTGGTTTATTTTGTTTTGGCCAGCCAAGCCGCACAGAGTCGTGATTTACCCGTGTCTTTGCCGCAGGCCGGTACTGGCAGTAAGCCAGCCCCAGCCACCTTGGATCTCGTCATCGATGCAAACGGTGGAATGACCTATAAGGGAAAGACTATAGAAATGACCAAATTGGGAAACGTGGTGGCTGGCAAGCCCGTGGTAACGTTATTAGCCGATAAAATGGCGCGTCATGGCCGTGTCATCGAAGTGGTTGATGCGTTACGTAAATTAGGCGTTGAGCAAATCTACTACGCTACTGCGGCTGGGGTGGATGAATGGTGATTTTGACTGGTCCGATGTCCGATGTCCGATGTCCGATGTC
>SYDV01000496.1 GCA_005801395.1 Planctomycetia bacterium
GAATGGTTTAAAACCGGAAAACCTGGTGCAGTTGGTATCGCGACGGGTGTGGTTGCTGGTTTAGTGGCAATTACGCCCGCCTGTGGTTTTGTTGGTCCGGTTGGCGCCATGATTATCGGTGCCTGTGCGGGTGTGGCGAGTTTCTTATTTATCACCCAAGTGAAACGCAAGTTTGGCTTTGACGATAGTCTAGACGTCATGGGCGTTCACGGCGTTGGCGGCATGATTGGATTAATTGGTACCGGCATATTCGCGACTACCGCATTAATGGGTGTCGGTTATGCTCAGGGTCAAACCATGGGCGGCCAAGTGCTGGTACAATTATCATCAATGGTGTTGACCATCGCGGTCAGCGGCATTGGTACCGCGATTATCTTGTTCGTGTTAGATAAGACGATTGGCTTGCGCGTGAGCGACGATGATCAAGAAGCAGGATTAGACTACATTCAGCATGGAGAAAATGCCTACAATCATTAGATGACTGGTCCGATGTCCGATGTCCGATGTCGGATCGCCTTCGGCTTGTCCGATGTCCGATGTCGGAAACTATCGCGAACAAACGCAGTGCGGCAGAAAATGGAATATGCTCACTCGAGACCTCGGACCAGCCGAAGGCGATCGGACCTCGGACCAGTCATTGTCTTTGTGTCGTAATATCCCACAGCAATACTCTACGTCTGACGACGTTATTGGCTCATACCCTTGTATGTTCGGAGTTCGTATGCGTCTATTTCACGTCATGGTATCGCTGGTGGTACTCAGTTACGTGTGGTGTGAGAGTACCCAGGGCTGGGCGGCGGAGCGTCCGAACATCGTGGTTATTTTGATCGATGATATGGGAATGATGGATACGTCAGTGCCTTTTATCACTGACGCTACCGGTAAACCACAACGCCAACCGCTGAATGATTTTTATCGTACGCCACAGATGGAACGCCTCGCCAGTCAAGGCATTCGTTTCAGTAATTTTTATGCCATGAGTGTGTGCTCACCGACGCGTATTGCGATCATGACCGGACAAACATCAGCCCGGCATCATACGACGAACTGGATCAAACCAGAATCAAACAATGCGGGGGCATTTGGTCCCGCTGATTGGCAATGGCAAGGCGTAACGCCACAGCACGTGACCATGCCGATGGTATTACGTGAAGCGGGTTACCGAACGATCCATTGTGGCAAAGGCCATTTTGGCCCAACGGATTCCTATGGCATGGAACCAAATAATATTGGTTTCGATATTAATATAGCAGGCAGCGGTATTGGTCAGCCCGGCAGTTATTATGGCAAAGAAAACTTTGGTGCGGGAAAAGGCGGTCGCGACAAGCGCGCCGTCCCAGGCATGGAAGGTTATTTTGGTCAAGATATTTTCCTAACCGAAGCGTTGACCTTGGAAGTGAATAAAGCGATTTCACAAGCGGTCACGGATAAAAAACCATTTTTTGCCTATATGGCACATTACGCCGTGCATGCGCCATTTAATCCTGATCCGCGCTTTGTTGGCAATTATCCGAATGTAGCGAAACCGCTGGCCGCATTTGCTTCACTCATCGAAGGCATGGATAAATCACTTGGTGATATGCTTGATCATTTAGAAAAGTTGGGCGTCGCAGAAAATACCTTAGTTGTTTTCATGGGCGACAATGGCAGTGACGCGCCCAATGGTGCCTCCCATGATGTTGCCTGTGCAGCACCGTTGCGCGGAAAAAAAGCCACCCATTACGAAGGCGGCATGCGGGTACCGTGTATTGCCGCCTGGGCTAAACCAAATGCCAATCATGCGCTACAAAAACAATTGCCGATCCCGCACGGTGCCGTCAGCACTAGTTTAGGTGCGGTGTACGATATCTTCCCAACCGTCATGGCATTAACCGGAGTAACCCCGCCCGCTACACCGCGTGACGGCATTGATTTAGCGCCGTTATTGCGCGGTGAAAAAGGCGCCGGCACTGACCGTGAATTTCTCATGCATTTCCCCCATGAACATCGCAGTGCCTATTTTACCGTTTATCGCAAGGGCGATTGGAAAGTGATTTTCCACTACCATCACGAAAGCAAAAATAAGTGGACGCAATACGAATTATTTAATTTGGCCAACGATCCTTATGAAGCAACGAACTTGGCCGAATCGCAGCCCGCGCAACTACGCACCATGATGCTCGCGATGACAGCGGCTTTGGAAAAAGCAGGCGCGCAATATCCGATGGATAAAGAAAAGAAAAATCCAATGAAGCCGATCGTGCCTGGGCTGTAATCGCCGAATGGTCGGCTTTATCATGAACGCTGCGATGATGTCATGTGCTCCCATTGGTAAATTAATGAGCCTAGGGCAAATAAGCCCAGCGAATGTTGCCCTAGGAATATCGCCATAAAAGTTAAATAATTATTGGATGGTGCTATAGGAAGCACTGTCCTCTAACTTGCCTGGCAAATATAAAAACTCATCGATAGGCGCGAAAGTGATCCGTAATTGGGCTCACGAACGGACATAACTGGTCATCGGGTTCCCCATCAGGATTAGACCAGCGACCAAGTCGAAATCGGGAGCAGTGGTAAGACAACAGTTGGAATGGACCGACAGAAAAAGTGGTAAAATTCCACATATACATACCAATGCACAATCAGTATTCATGTTTCCAGATACGCGGCATTTTCCCTTCCGGATGTTCCCGCGCCGTATCGCTCTTCGGTAATACAAAGACGTGTGAATACACACTCCGTGTTTAGCCAGCCTACGGCAATCCACATCTTTGGTGTAAGCTGATAAGCCCATGCGGGCAGGTGCGTAAACAGGCGTCCTAGGAATTACCCAGAGGTTAGGCGACAGCAAAGCATTATTCACTCAAGAGCAAAGCATTATTCACTCAAGCAAAATAATACTCGGAACAACCTATGAAATCCATTTTGGCAATTATTTTCACCCTGCTTCTCATGATGATGCCAGTTGCGAAAACTGGTGCTGGAGAAGCTGGTGAGGCGACAACTCAACCTCCGTCTCATCAGTCCGATTCCTCAGCGACAGGCACGTATCAAGGTAAACGCTACAACGTCATATTTATTGCCGTCGACGACCTCAACGATTGGATAGGTTGTTTTGGTGGCAACCCGCAAGTGAAGACGCCGAATCTTGATCGACTAGCCAAAGAGCGGGCGATGGTAATGAATAAAGCGTATTGCCCATCGACGGTC
>SYDV01000497.1 GCA_005801395.1 Planctomycetia bacterium
CATTTGCAGGTAAGGTCGGATTTCCGCGACCAACAAAATAGGAATGCCATGACCCCATCGCTGGATGGCGAATAGTTCCACGCTGAGAAAAGCTGGTACGCATCAAATATTGTGCCTGTTCGTGCGCACCTTGCGTTGAAGACATCCCGCGCACGAGCGCCACTTTATTCATGTGCTTGGCTAAACGCGGTAAATACTGACCAATTTGTACGCCGTCTGCACTGGTCGCGATCGCTTGAGTTGATCCACCGGTTTCGGTACCCGGTTTCGGATCAAAGGTATCAATATGGCTCATGCCACCACTCATGTATAAATAAATGCAATTACGTGCGGTTGGTCTATTTCGCAGACCCGCAGCCGGGTCTGCGCCAAGCGCTACATTTTGCGCCAACCAGGGCATGGCCGTAACCCCAAGTGCGGTTTTAGCAACACCGCTCAAGAAGCGGCGGCGCGAACAATCATCCATACGATTAGCGAGATCTTTCATGAGAGTGTCCTTTTGTTGCTTATTACTTATTGCACGAAGAGAAATTCACGTGAATTGATCAACGACCAGGCCAAATCATTGACGGCGGTTTTATCTATCGCCAGCAATCGTGTAGCCATGCTCATTTCTTGACGCGTTGGTTGGCGTGCCAAAATAGTCATCCACAACATTTTCGCTTTATCTTCTGCGCTGGAAGCTTTCAGCATATTGGCATACAGCACTGAGCGATTTGATAAAATATCAACTTCCACCATCCCATTCATTAATGCTAAGGCTTGCGTAACGGCAGCATCGGTCGTGCTATTGTCGATTAATTCACGATCACTTTGACCAAAGGTTTTCAGAAAGTGACTCGCTGGTGCAGGGGACGGTAATTCGGAAGCGCGCAGTAAGTTGCCTTGACCCATACGCGAATCACGTGGACCGGTGCCTTTTCCGTCGCCGAGTTTCTTTTTCATGGCGATGGGATCAGCGGCTGCCATCATTTCATCGCGACGCTCGCCTAAGGCTTTCATTTGAGCAAGCACCGCCAATTTCTCCGCTCCGTCTTTGGCTTTCGCCATTTTATCTTTCAGCGCCTCGAATTCATTCTTCAACGCTAACGCTTTCTCACGGTTGTCGATTTGGCCTTTGGCTTGCTCAAAGACCTGTAATGGTGTCATATCTTTTTCTCGTTCATACAAGGCATGCAGCTCTGATGCATCAACCCCTTTATGGGTATCGACTTCTGAAACGGATAACGTCATTAACGAATCCCATACCTGTTCTGCGGATAAACGATTAAGCTGGCGACCTTGGAAAGCGTAATCGGCTTCTTCTACATCCGTACGCAACGTCGCTCGTTGGTAGGTTTCCGTGGTGTAGAGAATTTCTTGGAATTTACGTAAATCGTATTTTACTGCGACCATCAGGCGGGTAATAAATTCCATCACTTCTGGATTCGATGCAACGGTGTCATCTTTATAATTATCGACAGGTTCAATTAGCCCCATGCCCATCACTTTTTTCCACATGCGATTCGCAATAACTTGTGCAAAGCGTTCCTGCGACGTCATCCACGAAGCATACGATGCACGTGGCGTGTTGCTTTTGCTAATTTCCCCAGTTTCACCCATCATTGGATGGGCCGTTACTTTGCTGCCACCTTTAGCATCAGCATATTGATAGTCTGCTGGTAATTTTATGGAATAATCGTCCGTATCTTTCACCGTCAAACCAACGGTTTCGCCGTACCGACGCATCGCATTTCGCACTTGTGGTGGGGCTTCGCTGATTTGCTTTTTTAAATCTTTCATGGCCGGATCTTTGGCCATTTTGGGATCGCCATTGTAGTTTCTCGATACGGTCGTGCCACTCGTGAAGGCCGCCATTTCGAAATAATCCATGCGCGTCCATTTATCCGTCGGATGATTGTGGCATTGCGCACAGGCCAACTGCGTTCCTAAGAATACTTGGATGGTGTTCGACATATTGTCCAACGGCATACCGGCATCGCGAATGTAATATCCAGTTGCACCATTACCTTGGGCTAATGCCGCACCTTCGGACTGCAACATTTCCGATACCCATTTATCATAAGGTTTATTATCTCGCAGGGATTGTTTAACGTAGTCAATGTAAGCTTGGCCTGGGTAACGATTTTGCATGCGCGTGGTAACGCGTAAAAGATCTGCCCAATAGTTATATTGATGGCTCAGATTGCCTTCACTGCCGAGTAATTGTTTAACCAACACATCGCGCTTATCGCTCTTATTCGAAGTGAGGAAATCGTTAGCCTCTTGTGCGGTGGGAATGCGACCAACGACATCTAAATAAACACGACGAATGTACACTTCATCACTGGTGCGTGGCTGCGCTTTGATGCCACGCTTATTTAAAGCATCATCAATGAGGCTATCGATCGTCTTACTGGCATTAGCAACCGCTTTAGCGTCTAATGGCTTTACGGCTGATGCGGCTGGTCCCGCTGCCGGAGCGTTGTCATCGACCAACGGTGCTGAGGCACGCGTGGTAGGGTTCTTTGCCTGCCATAGGCCAGTGGTTTCCCAGGCAATGACGCCTGACGCGATAGCGAGTGGGATACTTAATTTGATGAGCAGATGCATAGAAAACCTCACACCAATGAATGGTTATTAAGATAATGCTACCTCATGATAATGATTCCGAAGTGTATTGTGATTGAGGGATTCTGCTACAGTGAGCTTTGTCAGGTTGCAGTTGGATTAACCGCGACTTAACGCGCAACACCTGTGGGGCCGATCTGCCCGCATGATGAGCACGACGCCTCAATAAGTGGTATGTTCACGTATTAATTTTCTTCGGCTATTAGTGCTTGATCTTACGTTTCTTAGAGCCTGAGCTTGGTAGTATGTCTACGCCACAGCCAGAAAAGATACGGCGTTAATGATCGTTACAAAAACAACACCCGCTGCACAAATGATGCAGCGGGTGTTCGGCTTTTTAGCTCAGGCGTACACGCCTTAACGTTCTACAACTTAAAATTGATGATCTGTGCTACTCAAGCGAAATCCGTACTTGGGTGGTTTTAAAGATCGGAATGGGTAGATCGCTGCGTTGTTCGTCCGTCACCCTTGACGCCTGCGCGCGGTGGGCCTGATCGTCGTGGGCGAAGGGATCGGTGCCTGGTTGG
>SYDV01000498.1 GCA_005801395.1 Planctomycetia bacterium
CCTGAGAAAAATATTTTCCTCCTGCTTTAGCACCATCACGCCCAAAACCGGATAGACATCATTCCCGCTCAACAATCTGCGTCATTCTGACCGACCGAACAACGTGCGTCGTGAGGGGCTATTGCCGGATTTAGGATGAATTGGAATACAAACTTCGTCCTTCAAGCTAGATGAAAATAGTAAATTTAACCACCCTGTTACCTTTTGAAAAATCGGACCGCTTACGGTAACAATTAGACACTCCCTATTTTATTATTAGTTCGACAGAATTTTGTAAAAGTTAGCCGTTCATATTCTGCGCAACCTGTGGCCTGCCGTAATTCACAACACAAATATCTCTAAAAACCGTTAAACGTCACGATATGATTTTGACATCATGAACAAAAAATCGATTCTTAGCCTGTTTATCGTTCTTCAATCCATCCTTACCTTTGCCCATGCCGTCGAACCCGCCAAGCCCAATATCGTCGTGATGCTGGTAGATGACCTGGGTAGCGGCGACGTCAGCTGTTTATTCAGTCAGCAGGTACAAACTCCGAACATTGATCGACTTGCCAACATGGGGGTGAAATTCACCTCCGGTTATGTCACCGTTCCACTCTGTGGTCCATCGCGAGCTGGATTTTTTAGCGGTCGTTATCCGCAACGATTTCAATTTGTGAATAATAATGGTGGCATACCCACCGATCTACCACTCTTTCCACATGTCATGCGTGAATCTGGTTATCGCACGGGCCTACTTGGCAAATGGCACAGCAGCGGACCGATGCCACATGAGCGTGATTGCTTTGATGAATCGCTGTGTTCACCCAAATCGAGTCCGTTTATCGATTTCCACCACCCAACCCTGTCACGAAATGGTGTCGTCGAAAAGAGTGACGTTTACAGCACCGATTTATTTGCCCATGAAGCGGAATCTTTTATTGAGAAAAATAAAAATCATCCGTTCTTTCTCACCGTGACTTTTAATGCGCCGCACATTTTAAAAGGAGTCAAAAATGCACAACTTATTCAAAAAGAATATGATGCCTCCGTCGCTGCAGGTCATCCCATTGACATACCCAAAGCACCCATGGCTCGTCCAGGTGATCTAGAAAAATTTACCGCACAATTCCCAGGCGACATTGCCCGTGCCGACACGGTTGCCACGATTTACGCGCTTGATCAAGCCGTCGGTCGCATTCTCGACAAATTAAAACAAGCCAATCTTGATCAGAAAACCATGGTCTTTTTCTTTGCCGATAATGGCGGGCACCCAGAAAATCGTAGCGAGAATTTACCACTGCGAGATTATAAGTGGAGCATGTACGAAGGCGGCATCCGCGTCCCTTTCATCGCGGCTTATCCTGGGGTATTTCCCGCCGGTCTCACTTTTTCTCAACCCGTCAGCTCCATGGATATTTTTCCCACCTGCGCCGCGCAATGTGGAATCAAGGTTCCAGATCAGCTTGATGGTGTTGATTTAACGCCACATCTCACTGGCATTAAAAATACACCACCGCACAAAGCCTTATATTTCAGTTTAGGCGGCGATGGTGCCGTACGCATGGATCAGTGGAAATTAGTGCAGATAAAAGGTGAGGCCGCTCAACTATTTGACCTCACGAATGACGAAAGTGAAAAGCACAATCTGGCCACCAGTCATCCAGAACTTGTCACTTCATTAACGGAACGATGGAAAAATTGGTATAAAGAAATGCCTGCCGTTAAAAACTCCCAATCCGAGAAAAAATAAATCCGCACCCTGGCTCATCACCGAAAAAACATACAATTAAATACGACACTTCATGGAAAGGGCTTAAAACGCGGCGCGATCCCACACCAACCATAGTACGGCCAGTCGCTGCGCCGATTCTCTGACAAACAGCGACTGACCATCAGCAAACCCATTTAACCGCGAATCTTATTGCACCTTTTTTTCGCTGACCTGAGTATAGCGCCAAATCACTTCCTGAGACAAACAGGCATACGCGGTGCTCAATAATCGTCCGGTGTCATGGCCGTGAAATCCGGTACCGACATAATCCCAACTACCATTGAAACAGTTGTCATCGCGACGTTGAGAATTGGCGAGCAAATCAGAAACCGCCTTGTCCCATTGCTTCCAATATGTATCGCCGGCTTGGAACACGGCCTTGGTATTGTAATAAAGATAATAAGTATTGGTTGGATAGCTCTTTGGGAAATTTTTATCCACGATGTAATTACACAAAGAATTTAACATCGGATCGCCAGCATGATGCCCCAGAAATACAGCGCATATGGCCCCAACACAGGCCAATTTACTGTCACCGCCGCCGCTGTTGCTCGCTTTATCGGTGGTTGCATCATAGGTGTAAGGAAAGACCGAGACACCCGTGTAAGGGTCAAGATTTTTCCAATCCGGGTTGGCAGCTTTCCACGTGCGTTCTAACCAGCGTTTACTGCCCTCTAAGCCATTGCCGACATGAAAACCTGCACCGAGCGCAGATTTCAGCGCCATCACATTCCAGCCCGTCACCGAGGTATCAATGCGCGTGGCTTTGGGAGCAACATAATCCCAGCCCAATCCCGCGTATGCTGCATCCTTTGCCTCAGGATCTGCCGCCTGGCGCGATAAAATAATATCGACTGCCTTTTGCCCAGGAACACGCAGACGCGAATCA
>SYDV01000499.1 GCA_005801395.1 Planctomycetia bacterium
AAATACCTGCGGTTTGCGAACAATGGCACGCCCGAGCGCCACTCGCTGACGTTGACCACCGGATAATTGTTTGGGTCGCTTGGGTAATTGCTCAGTCAGGTTTAGTAATTTCGCCACGCTAAGCACTTGTTCGTGAATGGCGGCTTTGGGAACGTTTCGTAATTTAAGCCCATAGGCCATATTGTCGAATACGGTCATGTGCGGATACAGTGCGTAATTTTGAAAGACCATAGCAATATCACGGTCTTTAGGCTCGACTTCATTTACGCGCTTTTGACCAATAAAAATATCGCCATCGGTGACGTCTTCGAGCCCGGCAATCATACGCAGTGTCGTAGTTTTTCCACAGCCAGATGGACCAACTAAGACCATGAATTCCTGATTGCGAATATGTAAATCAATGGCTTTCACCGCTTGAAAGCCGTTGTCATAGGTCTTGGTTAATTGATTAAGCTTGATCGCCGCCATGGTTCGTTGGTGGACCATACGGGGATAATGTCGAGTGGCTAGCCTGTCAGCTGCGGTCCGCTTTCCTTACGGCACGAGCACCAATGTCAGTACAAACACAGCTCCGTCATTTCCCGCTACATCGGTTAAGTTGCCCCCCAATTGTTGTGCTAAGCGTCGGCTCAGCGCGAGGCCAAGGCCAATACCAGGGGCGCTATTTGCGGCGCTCGTTGCGGATTTACTAAATGGATGAAAAAGCGTGGCTGCTATTACGGGCGGAATTCCTGGGCCGTGATCGCGTATCGTGCAGCGCAGGTGTGGTCCGTCGATATCAATGTCCAAATGCAAGCGGCGGTCGCTGGCTGTTGCGGCATATTTACAGGCATTATCAACGAGGTTACCGAGGATACGTTCGATAGCATGTGGCTCTCCACGGACCGCACGTGGTTCGGCGGCTGGAGTAATCGTAACCGTCAATAATAATTGTGCGCGTTCTGCACGTTCGCGTAATCGTGGGGTGATATCATTAAATAAAGTGCTAACGCCGAGCGTTGTCGTGGGGATTGGTTGGCGCTCGAGTCGGGCATAGCTGAGGACATTCTCGACTAGATGTCCCAGTCGGTCAGCTTCGGTGCGTAAGGTTGATAAGCATTCACTACGTTCTTTTTCATTCGTGACATGACCATCGGCGAGTAAATCGGTGTACAGACGGAAGGTGGTTAGCGGCGTGCGTAATTCATGGGTGACGGCAGAGACAAACGTACCGCGTCGTTCGCTGAGTTGCAGCGCACCATGTAATAAAAAACCTCCACCGCCGACGGCCAACAGCACGCCGCCCCATGCCAAAAGAATAATGAGGAGGGAGTTATCACTCGGAGGCGCTTGCCAATCAGGAATTGCTGTGCCCGGATCTAAGATCACGGGTAGAGTGGCTAAGACATGCGTGCTGGTGGTGGTTGGAGCTTGGCAGACGGCATGCAGTTTGGCATCAGGCAGTAAGTCTTTAATCCCTGTCAATAGTTGAGTGTGCATGGTTGGCCAATCTAACCAACAACCTTGGAGCCAGTTTTGCTGATCAATGGTGACGCGTCGCGCGAGTAATAACGTGTCATCAATCCAGATGGGACGCATAATTTCGGCGTCTAACGCCGTGGGTTGGGCTAAATGTTTAGTCGGGGACGATGGCGCGACGGGGAGATTCTTTCCCTGTGTTGGGACCGATGATCCTAAACGATTTAGGCTGCTCGCTTGATTGAAGTATGAAAGCGCATCTGGATCAACGGTTTGTGCTGGATTACCTAATTCCTGACTTTGGCTGAGGTTGGATTCAATGGCATACTGTCGCGCGAGTCCGTCTTTGCCTTTACGCGACATTTCATCTGGAACCGCACAAGCAAATGCGAAACGTGCAATGGTAGTTTCTTGACTGATGGCGGGGGTGGCTTGCAGCGCATCAAGCAGTTTTTTTACCGTGACCCGTGTGTGAAATAAACCTAATCGGCGAGTGGCTTCATTGACTTGTGATGCGGTCACGATGGAGGGAACCGCAGCCGTTAATAAATTACCCAAAGGGACCTGCGGAGAAGTGAGCTCACCGTCGGGTGA
Source organism: Planctomycetia bacterium (assembly GCA_005801395.1). Next base: position 2,053 of record SYDV01000499.1, read on the forward strand.
AAATTGAAAATGTAATAAAACATCATTCTGTTGTAGGCCTAATAAAGGCGACGGAATAATAATATCGCCTTGCTGAATCGTACGCGCGTCACGTAATAACGCCCCGGTTGCCGGATAAAAAGCGTGATAGGCAATATAGGGTCGTCCAGCTTCACGAGATAACAGAGCCGTTATTTGGGTGTCCATACGCCAAAGGGCCAAACGTGCGGTTTCATCAGCAAAGGCGATGCGATCCGCCTGACGTTTATCGGCTTGCATCGACAGCGTCGTCCAGGTTAACCACGCTAAGGCGCTGAGCACCATAAACACCGCAGCAATATAGCCACACCACCAACGATGCATCATAGCACCGCCGATTTCGCTAGCATGTAGCCGGTGCCACGAACGGTGAGAAGAAACATCGGCACATTTCCATTATCTCCTAATTTATCCCGTAGACGAGCGACTTGCATATCAATGGCGCGGGTGCTGAGTCCGTTGGGATCTAAACGCCAAACGCGAGTAATAATTTCTTCGCGCGAGATCGCACGCCCAGGATGGGCGGCGAGGTAGGCCAGCAAATCGGCTTCCCGTTGTGAAAGTTCGCAGCGACCGCCGCCGTTATCGAAACGTAATTCGCGGCGCAGAAAATCAGCGGTGCCCCCAGGAATAGCTTGTTCAATGACTGGAGCGGCACGTTCGGGAGATCGACGCATGACGGCGGTTATGCGCGCCAGTAATTCTTGCACGCTAAATGGTTTGACGACGTAATCGTCAGCGCCCTTTTCCAGGCCGCGTACCCGATCACGTTCGTCTCCCATAGCGGTTAATATAATAACCGGCACGGTCGCGCGATAATCGCGAATCGCGCTGAGTAATTCCAAGCCATTAACACCAGGTAAAATTAAATCGAGCAAGACCACATCGTAGGTCGCTTGCACAATGGCGCGATGTGCCGATGGACCATCGCTCGCTTCGACCACCTGATAACCCGCCGTGCGCACGGCCATGACCACGCCACGGCGAATGGCAGCATCATCTTCGATGACCAAGATGGTTTTAATCGTCATGCTAAGAAACTAGCAGCGGTGGGCGGATGTGGGTAACGGGAATGTAACGTGTTGACTGGTCCGATGTCCGATCGCCTTCGGCTTGTCCGATCGCCTTCGGCTTGTCCGATCGCTTTCGGCTTGTCCGATGTCCTGTATTCGACATCGGACATCGGACCTTCGGGCGTCGGACCAGTCAAACTCATTCATCATACTTCCGACTCGACCCACGAAATTGATCCGGTGGATATTTCAATCGTGCCTTAGCCAATTTCCGTTCAAAAGCGGCGGTTAAATCAACGCCGCTGCGGTCGGCTAAGCGGACCAGTAAAGTGAAAACGTCAGCGATTTCGTCGTCCCAATCTTGGCGTTTATCTGCGGGAATCGTGGGATCGTTGTCGCCTTGCCAGCGCACGATTTCTGCCACTTCACCGACTTCGCCCATTAAAGCGAAAAGCAAATTACGCGGCGAATGGAATTGGTCCCAGTCACGCTCTTGCGCGAATTGGGCCACTTCTTGGCGGATGGATTCTAGGCTGCGATCGGTGAAGGACATATTTCTGCTCGTTATGCGCATGAGGCTGGGCATGAGATTGCCGGTGCAACACCCGAACTTAGACTGCCACGCCTGAGGAGCCGCTATGTCGACAATCGTTTCTTTTGGTGAATTGATGATGCGTTTGAAAACCCCTGGTTTCCTGCGGTTTCCGCAATGTACGTCTTTAGAGTCGACTTTTGGTGGCGGCGAAGCCAACGTGGCCGTCAGTTTAGCTCATTTTGGCCATCAAACGCGCTTTGTTTCAGCTTTCCCTGCGAATCCGATTGGTGATTGGGCCATTGGTGAGCTGCGGCGTTTTGCGGTCGATACGGCTCACGTTCTGCGCCAAGGTGAACGTCTCGGCATCTACTTTTTGGAAAGCGGAGCCAGCCAACGGGCATCCAATGTGGTTTATGACCGCTCTGGTTCAGCCATCGCCGCGATTACTCCTGGGCAAATTGCCTGGGCAAAGGCTTTTGCTGGAGCTCAGTGGTTCCATATCACAGGGATTACACCAGCACTCAGCGATAGCGCTGCCGCCGCTAGTTTAGAAGCACTGAAAGCAGCTAAAGCTGCTGGTCTGCGCACGTCGATGGATTTAAATTTCCGTAAAAAATTGTGGACACCGAAGAAGGCTGGAGAGGTAATGGCCACGCTGATGCCCTATGTGGATGTTGCTATCGCGAACGAAGAAGACTGTGAAAAAGTATTCGGCATAAAAGCAGGAACGACTGAAGTCACGAGTGGTACTATTAATCACGCGCAATATCTCGATGTCGCAACGCAAATGACAAAGCGTTTCCCCAATCTGACGCACGTTGCCATTACGCTGCGGGAAAGTCACAGCGCTAGTCACAATGGTTGGAGTGGGGTATTAGTCGATCAACATGGTCATGATTTTAGTCGTCATTATGACCTGACGATCGTTGATCGTGTTGGTGGTGGCGACAGTTTCGCGGCAGGTTTAATTCATGGATTAGTTGGTGGTAAAAATCGTGCGGACGCCATTAACTTCGCGGTCGCCGCCAGTGCGCTCAAGCATAGCATCAGCGGTGATTTTAATCTGGTATCCTTGACCGAAGTTGAAGCGCTCGTGGGCGGCGACGGCAGTGGGCGGGTGTTGCGATAAAGATGCGGCCTACGTTTTTTAGGGGCTTGGGATCACGGTCGTGATTCGGGAACGTAAAACCCAGATGCGAATCAGGGAGGCAGCAACCGTCAGCGCCAAAATGGTTCCGATAATGATCAGCGACCAATGGACGGGTATTTTAAAGGGAGCCATCATGGTTATGGCGGTGCCAGTGGCATCGATGACGGTCGTCTCCACCGTAATGGCATGAGCTAACATTTTTCCTCCGACAAAAACCAAGATCGCAGCTAAGCCATATTTGAGGTATGCGAATAAATCCATCATACCGGCAAGCGCAAAGTAGAGCGAACGCAGACCCAAGATGGCGAACACGTTTGAGGTATAAACAATGAAAACATCGTCAGTTATTGCGAGAATAGCAGGGATTGAATCAACCGCAAAGACCACGTCAGTAAACTCGATCAGGAGCAAAACCAGGAATAGTGGGGTGACCATTCGTTTGCCGTTTTCTTTGGTGAAAAAACGATCTCCATCTAATTTGTCGCTCACCGGAAGTACACGCCGTGCAGCACGAATGACCCAATGATTTGCAGGATCCATTGGTTTATGTGGCAGCAGCATTTTGATCCCGGTGAGAATTAAGAACGCCCCGAATACGTAAATAATCCAGGTAAACGTTTGGATTAAAGCCACGCCACCAAAAATAAATCCTGCGCGTAAAATGAGCGCGCCAACAATGCCGTAGAATAACAATTTATGCTGGTAGATGGTTGGCACGGCGAAGGCCGAGAAAATCAAGAGGAAGACAAATAAATTATCTACCGCGAGCGCTTTTTCGATTAAGTATCCCGCTAAAAACTGCTCCGCGCGTAAGACGCCATAGTCAGCAAGACCAGCGCCGGCGGCGAGTTCACCTCGGGTAATCGCTTGCGCGACTTGTGCATCAGTAAAGAGCAGGCCAGGCGATAATAGGATTAGACCATTAAAAATGAGAGCTAAGACAATCCATACCGCACTCCAACTGAGCGCCTCGCGTACTTTCACGACGTGACAGTTTTTGTGAAAAACGCCAAGGTCGAGCGCCAGCATGGCGATAACAAAAAGATTAAAGCAAGCAAAAACGTACCAATTGATATCCATGATATTATATTTCTTTTGAAGGTCGTGTTAGGTTATTTAATGGGTAGTTTGTGGTGCGTGGAAATGAGGGATGGGTCAACGATTAGACGGCGACTAACTCGCTTCGTTCGATTTCTTGACGTAAAAGAGTAAGCGCTGTGCATAGAGCGGATTGCGGGCAACTACCTTGAGCCACGACGCTAAAGAGTTGATGTCCGGCGAGGTCGATCTGAATGCGAGCTAAAACGTGATCTGGATTTTCTACCTGTGATTCGAGATAAAAATGGGTCCAGCGAATGCGCTGACTAAATGGGCTGAGCACTTTCCCAGCTTGCTTTTCGATGAGCCATTTGACGTCTTCGCTCCAGAGGGAGCGATCGCCGAGAAAAGAGGGTGAGGAAATGGTGTTCATAGTGTTCTCCGTTGATGTGGAGCAGCATGCTGAACGATCTTGAATCCAAGCATTGGAACGCGCACACTGTGATATAGGAATAACCGATGGATCGCCCAGCTCTCGACCCTGACCAACTGAATTATCACCACCTCCGCTATTTTTGGGTGGTTGCCCGTGAAGGCTCTATTAGCCGTGCTTGTACGCGACTTCATGTATCGCAACCGACCATTAGCGGACAATTACGTGCATTTGAATTAACCCTTGGTGGACCACTTTTTTCTCGACGCGGTCGTAATCTGCAATTAACGGCACTTGGGGAAAGTTTGGTGCAATATGCCGATGGGATTTTTGCCCTCGGTCGTGAACTTTCACAAAGTCTTCACGGTGGTTCTAATACGATGGGTCAACGACTGACGATAGGAATCAGTGATCAGGTACCCAAATTAATTGCCCACCGATTAATAGAACCGGCACTAGGAGTTGCGGGAGGCGTCCGTTTAACTTGTACTGAAGATTCCCCCAAACAGCTTTTTGCCGAACTGGCTATCCATGGACTTGATGTGGTTATCAGTGATGAAGCGCTTCCGTCTTCGCTAAGTGTTCGTGGTTATAGCCATCTATTGGGGGAAACGGGGATTGCATTTTTTGCGGCTAAAATATTCAAGCCAGCAAACTTGCGTCGTGATTTCCCTGCATCACTCGAGCACGTGCCGCTGTTGCTTCCGCATGCGAGCGCTGCGATTAGTCAACAAATTGCGCGTTGGTTTGCTGAGCGAAATATGAACATGCGAATCGCTGGAGAATTCCAAGATAGCGCATTATTAAAAGTTTTTGGTCAAGCTGGCGTTGGAGTATTCCCCGCACCGGCGGCCATTGCAGAATCCATTATCAAACAATTTGATGTGGAAGAAATAGGACGCACCGATTTAATTCGCGAACGGTTTTATGCGATTACCATTCAGCGCCGGATCACTAATCCGGCAGTGGCAGCCATAACCAAGGTGGGCCGCAGAATTTTTGAGGCGAAATAAATACGGCCTGGTATAACTGGGGAAGGGAAGCAACAGATT
>SYDV01000500.1 GCA_005801395.1 Planctomycetia bacterium
CGGACAAGCGGGCACGCTCGCAATGGCGATGGAATGGGGATTCCTATTTGATCGTTCACGCGAATTGTTCTCGATTGGATTTAATGTTACCACCAATCGCCTTGATAATAGTTACTATGACTTATTAGCGAGTGAAGCTCGCCTGGGTAGTTTTGTCGCCATTGCCCAAGGACAAGTTCCCCAAGATCACTGGTTTAAATTAGGCCGTTTATTAACGTCGACACGCGCGTCACCAGCATTGCTTTCGTGGGCTGGTTCGATGTTTGAATATTTAATGCCACCACTGGTCATGCCGACCTATCCCGGAACCATTTTAGACCAAACTTATCGTGCGGTCGTTCGTCGACAAATCGACTACGCTCGTCATCGTGGCTTACCGGCCTGGGGCATAAGCGAATCCGGATATTACCTCACCGATGCGCAAATGAATTACCAATATCGCGCCTTTGGTGTGCCTGGTTTGGGACTTAAACGCGGATTAGCTGATGACATGGTTATTGCACCATATGCGAGTGCGATGTCGCTATTGGTTTATCCGCGCGAAGCGTGTGCGAATTTATACCGCTTGTCATTAGCCGGCCATGAAGGTCGCTACGGATTTTATGAGGCCATTGATTATACCCCATCACGCATGGCGCATGGCAGTCAGGGTTCCACCGTTCGTTCGTTCATGGTGCATCATCAGGGTATGGCATTTTTAGCTATTGATGCGGTCTTAAATGATCGCCCAATGCAGCGCCGATTTTTGGCCGATCCTTTATGTAAGGCGACTGATTTATTATTGCAGGAGCGCATTCCGAAAACCGTTCCGGTTGTCTATCCACATGCCGCTGAAGCTGGTGCAGAACGCGCCGCCGCCGGTTCGCAAGAAGCGAGCATGCGAGTATTTACCAATCCAACCGCATCACAACCGCACGTACATTTACTCTCAAATGGTCGTTATCATGTCATGGTGACGGATGCTGGTGGTGGCTATAGTCGCTGGCAGGGCCAAGAATTAACTCGCTGGCGCGAAGATGTTACGCGCGATGCTGACGGCAGTTTTTGTTACATCCGCGATATCCATAGCGGAAACGTGTGGTCCACTGCTTGGCAACCAACTGGTGTTAAACCAGACAATTACGAAGCGGTATTCCAGCAAGGACGCGCCGAATTTAAACGCCTCGACTATCAGATTGAAACTCGTACAGAAATTGCGGTTTCTCCGGAAGATGATGTCGAATTACGACGCATAACCTTAGTCAACCGTTCTGATCAACCGCGCATCATCGAAGTTACCAGTTATTGTGAGTGCGTTTTGGCACCCGCCATCGGCGACCTTGCTCATCCTGCATTTAGCAATTTATTCGTTATGACCAAATTGCTCCGAGAACGTGATGCCATACTTTGCTGGCGTCGCCCACGTTCTGAGCAAGAGCAACCACCATGGTTTATTCACCTCGCTACGGTTGAGGGGCGTGAAACGACACCTGCATCCTATGAAACGGCACGTGTTAATTTTATTGGCCGCAATCGCACCTTAGCCGCGCCGCAGGCATTTGATCAAGTAGCCCCGCTATCTGATACCGTCGGTTCAGTGTTCGATCCGATCATGTCAATTCGCCGCACCGTGATTATTCAGCCGGGTGAATCTGCCATAATTAATTTAGTTTATGCCGCAGCCCAAAAAGAAGCTGAGGCCTTAGAACTGGCTAGTCATTATCACGAAAAACACATGACTGAGCGCATCATCAGCATGGGTTGGAGTCATAGCCAAGTCGTTCTGGGGCAACTTGGCGCGAGTGAAGCCGACGCACAATTATTTGGCCGTCTGACTGGCTCTGTCATATTTGCTAGCCCAACACATCGCGCGAGTTCGGCCATATTATCCGCTAATAAAGCCGGACAATCGCAATTGTGGAGTTTCGGCATCTCTGGTGATATTCCCATCGTCTTGCTTAAAATAGTTAACGCTGAGCGTTTAGATCTGGTGCGTCAATTAATGAATGCTCATGCGTACTGGCGCATGAAAGGATTGGCCGTCGATTTAGTTATTTGGAACGACGATGAATCCGTATATCGCCAAGATATTAGTGACCGCATTATTGGTGTCATTATGTCTGGTGTTGAAGCAAGTATGCTCGACAAGCCAGGTGGCATTTTTGTCCGGCGCGCAGATTTAATGTCAGAAGACGAACGCATCTTACTGCAAACGGTTGCGCGAGTGGTATTGACGGACAGCGATGGCAGCTTGGCACAATTCCTAGAACAGCGCTTAAGTAGCAACCAATTACAACCGCTCTTCGTACCATCACGCACGCAACATGCTGAGCCAACGGAATTACCTCGTTCTAAACCCACCGATTTACAATTTAACAATGGTGTAGGCGGATTTAGTTCGGATGGACGTGAATATGTCATTTATGTTTCCGCAATGCGCTCAACACCGGCGCCGTGGGTCAACGTCATTGCTAATCCGTCGTTTGGCAGCGTCATAAGTGAATCTGGTTCGGCCTATACCTGGGATGGTAACAGCCACGAATTCCGTCTAACACCGTGGTCGAATGACTCCGTTTGCGACAGCGGTGGAGAATATTATCACTTACGTGACGACGATACCGGTGCGTGCTGGTCACCAACTCCAGGCCCACGTGGACGCGGTAATTACACTATTCGTCATGGTTTTGGTTATAGTGTTTTTCAATTTCAACGAGCTGGCATTGAAAGCGAATTGACGGTTTTTGTGGCAAAGGATGCCGCAGTTAAAATCTGTCGTTTGCGCATCAGAAATACCACACGACGTCCTCGACACCTGACCCTGACAGGTTGCGTTGAGTGGGTGCTCGGCGAACAGCGACACCGCTCATCTCCCTATATTGTCACAGAAATTGATCCGCAACACGGCGGCATTTTAGCGCGAAATCGCTATAATATCGACCACTCTCAACGCATCGCCTTCTTCACCTGTAATCAGTCTAATCGTACCGTAACTGGTGATCGGGTTGAGTTTTTAGGTCGTTGCGGATCGCCCAATAAACCAGCGGCATTATCGCACACGCGACTATCAGGTCACGTTGGTCCAGGTCTTGATCCTTGTGCTGGAATGATGGTGCCACTCATTTTGGCTGAGCAAAGTGAGCAGGATATTATTTTCCTCTTAGGTGCGGGTAATTCAAACGACGAAATCGCAGAACTCATTGCTCAGTATAGCGATCCATTAGCGGTCACTTCAGCTTTAAATGAGGTGAAAAAATATTGGCAACACCACACTGATGCGATTCAAATAAAAACAAATGATCCAGCCATTGATTTATTCGTAAACGGCTGGCTCCCCTATCAATTGTTATCGTGTCGCATGTGGGCTCGTAGTGGCTTTCAACAATCAGGTGGCGCCTTCGGATTCCGCGATCAATTACAAGATGTGATGGCCTTAGTGCACTCAGATCCGGGAACGGCTCGTGCGCATATTTTACACTGCGCAGCGCGCCAATTTACCGAAGGCGATGTGCAACATTGGTGGCATCCACCCCAGGGACGTGGCGTGCGAACGCGCATTAGTGATGACATGCTGTGGTTACCGTTAGCCACCGCTCGATATGTTACGGTCACGCACGATTATAGTATTTTAAACGAGTCTATTTCGTTCATAACCGGACGACCATTGCGCGATAATGAGGATAATTATTACGATTTACCGACGGTCAGTGCTGAAAGTGAATCGCTTCATGTGCATTGTGTTCGAGCAATCAAACGCTGTTCGCAATTAGGGCCTCACGGACTTCCATTGATGGGCACCGGGGATTGGAATGATGGTATGAATTTAGTCGGAATTGGCGGGAAAGGTGAAAGTGTCTGGTTGGGATTCTTTCTCGTCCATGTCATGCAGTCATATATTCCTCTGGCACAACAGCATGGCGATTTAACATTTGCAGAGCGCTGCCTGACAAATATCGCGCAATTAACCACCAACATTGAACAACATGCCTGGGATGGTCGCTGGTATAACCGCGCTTGGTTCGATGATGGCACGATTATGGGAGCATCGGTTAATAATGAATGTCGCATTGATGCATTACCACAAGCATGGGCCGCCATAACCGGCATTGGTGAACCAGCTCGCGCTCACACCGCAATGGCCTCAGTCGATGAATTATTGGTTAAGCGGGAGGCAAAACTCATTCAAGTCTTTGAACCTCCTTTTAATTCATCACGACCATCGCCAGGTTATGTTCAAGGTTACGTCCCTGGGGTGCGCGAAAACGGCGGTCAATATACGCATGCGGCGATTTGGACTATTATGGGATATGCGGCACTCGGTCAGGCCGAACGGTCTTGGGAATTACTAAAACTCATTCATCCCATCTACCATAGCCAAACTCCTGCTGAAATCGCTCGTTGGCAGGTTGAGCCCTATGTCGTCGCCGCCGATGTGTATAGCGCAGCGGCACACATCGGACGTGGTGGTTGGACGTGGTATACGGGTTCGGCTGGTTGGCTCTATCGCTTAATAACCGAATCGTTGATTGGCCTGCAACGTAAAGGCAATCATTTGCGCTTTGTCCCCTGCGTCACTGAACAGCATTTACCCATTTCGCTACGCTATCGTTTTGGCTCCACGTTTTATGACATTCGCTTAGTCGCTGACGCACATGCTCGCGTAGTATGCGATGAACGCGTGTGCGAAGATGGCAACGTGCTACTTTGTGACGATGGCCAAGCGCATCAGGTCGTAGTCCAGGTCGTGATTCCCAGTACTGCCCCAACGACAACAGCGCAGATTCTCTAGGAAGCATTAGTGATTTTTATCCTCACATACACTGAAAGCACATTGTAACGTGGCAGCCACTGATCGTTCTCCGCTGCGTCGTGCAGCATCAATTGAACAAGTTTCAAATCGCTTAGCTGAAATTGCCTCGGTTGATGCCAGTAAACGGCGTAACCCGCTAAGCGCCTATTTGCATTTAGTTCCCAAAAAAGCATTTCTCATACCGTCCGTATGGGTGCTAATTAATCTGCGTAATTCACCCGTTTGGGTATTTCCCATTTTGATCGGTCACGTATTTGATTTATTAGCCCAGGCAGACAGACGTGGCCAAGTCATGGGTGACCTGTGGTGGATCATGGCGGTGTCCGCCCTGTTGTGTTTATTAAATGTCATCACCACGGTTGGTGAACGGCGCCTGCGCTCCATTCACGGACGGGCATTGGCGTCGACGTTGCGGCGATCATTGGTACGACGTTTACATAAATTAACCTTTGCCTTCCACGACCGTTCGCAAGCCGGCATATTACAAAATAAATTCCTACTCGATATCGGCCGACTAGAAGGCATGCAACATTATTTAGCGGAATGCATCTTAATGCAATCCACTACGATTATCATTACACTCGTTATTATGGCTTATTATAATATTTGGTTCGTTCTGGTCCTCGCCTTGGTCGTTCCCGCTAATTTAATTACGGCACATTTATTATGGCCGCCCATGCGTCGGCGCAGCGAAGAATTCCGCATTGCTGAATCTGGTTTCGTCAATCAACTCAACGAAGCACTACACAGCGTCCGCTTATCTCGTGCCCACGCCGTAGAAGCGTATTCGGAACAACGCCTGGATTCTGCCGCACGAAAAGTTGCCACCACCGGTGTTCGTGTTGATGTAACACATGCTTTTTTTGGTTCGACTGGGTGGGCAGTTAGCTCTTTGCTCAATATGGTTGTCATTGGCGTCGGCGCTTGGTTATGTGTGACAGATGAAATTAGTTACGGTGCACTCTTTGTCTTTTGGTCGTATTATGGTATTATTAGCGGGGCAATGTCAGGCATCATTTATGGCATGCCCACAATCGCTGCGGCCAGCGACGGCCTCCAATCGCTGTCAGAATTATATGATAGTGAATCGGAAGAGATAAATTCTGGAAAGCCCGTCTTACCCGCAATATCGGGAGAGGTTCGCTTAACCGATGTGCGTTTTCGTTATGCAAACAGTCAACGTCACAGTTTAGTTGGCATTGATTTACACATTCCCCCTGGAACATCATTAGCCCTGGTTGGTCCATCTGGTTCGGGTAAAAGTACCATTGCCAGCATGATTCTAGGATTCTACCAACCAGAAAGCGGCGTGGTAACGGTTGATGGTCATGACTTAACCACGATTGATCGCCGCAGTATTCGCAAACATATTGGCGTCGTCACGCAAGATGTTGTGCTATTTCAAGACTCTATCGCTGGAAATATTGCCTGGGGTGATCCGCAGCCACATGAGCAACGCATTATCGACGCAGCCAAACGCGCGAACGCGGATGAGTTTATTAGCAAATTACCAAATGGTTATCAAACCATCCTCGGTGATCGCGGTCATGGATTATCCGGTGGTCAACGTCAACGCCTCGCCATAGCTCGCGCGCTTTACCGCGATCCAAAACTATTAATTCTCGACGAAGC
>SYDV01000501.1 GCA_005801395.1 Planctomycetia bacterium
AATATGGCGATGCCCAGAGCGGCCAGTGCTGCAGCTAATGCGACAATCACGCCACCAAAAGGAACCACGCCACGTTGGAAAGGATCAAACCACTCCACCATATTGGCGCCCACCATCAAGATTCCGCAATAAACCGCACCAACCACAAACGCGATCGCTGGCATGCCTACTTGTACACTGGCCAACAGACCAAATGCCGCAAAAGCCAAACCTGCTAACCACCAACCAACGTAATTCGCGAAAATAAGACCCACGTCTGGTGAACCAAGCCAATCAAGCACCACTAAGTTGGATAGGCTGCATAACATGGCGAGTGTAAAATAAGCCACGACCGCTAAATATTTTCCAATAATAGCGTCCATAATTCCCAGCGGCAACGTCAGTAATAATTCTTCCGTTCCCAATTCGCGTTCGGCAGCCCAGGCACCCATAGAAAGTGCTGGCAACAACACCACCAGTAACCATGGCATGACACTATAAAGTGAGCCTAAATCCGCGATGTTTCGAGTGTAATAAGCATCAGGTAAAAACAGGAACGCACCTGCAATAACCACAAAAGCAAAAATGAAGACGTATCCAAGCGGATTGGCCAGCAAGCTATTGAGTTGCCGACGACAAACCGCAGTTATGCCGCTGATATTTAACGTGCTCATGCCACCACTCCTTTGGTCAATTCTCTGAATTGTTCTTCAATGGTCTTATTTCCGGCTAACTCTTTTGGTGTGCCGTTAAATTTAACTCGGCCTTCACTCACTAAGATGACGTGATCAGCCATCGCGTCGACTTCTTGCAGAATGTGAGTTGATAATAAAATGGTTTTATTTTTCGCTAAGGAACGCACTAAATCGCGAACCAAAATGATTTGATTTGGATCCAAGCCTGATGTCGGCTCGTCTAAAATGAGCACTTGAGGATCATGGATTATTGATTGCGCTAAACAGACGCGTTGGCGGAAACCTTTGGACAATTTTCGTATGGTTTTATGCCACACTTCTTCAATGCGGCAGCTGGCGGCGACGCGATCTAAAGCACTGCGTAATTCACTACCGCCCATACCGCGCGTTTCACCTATGAATCGCAAGTAAGATAACGGGGTCATATCTGGATATAATGGGCCGTTTTCTGGCAAGTACCCCAGCACACGACTGGCTTCAATTCGTTGAGTGTCCATATCGAAGCCAGCGATTAAGGCCTTCCCTGAACTGGGCGCCAAAAATCCGGTTAGGATTTTCATGGTTGTCGACTTACCCGCGCCGTTAGGCCCAAGAAAAGCCGTTACCGAACCACGTTGCACGCTAAAGCTGACATCAGCAATAGCAGTAAAATCACCGTAGTATTTCGACAAATTGCGCGCTTCGATAAGCGCCGTCGGCTGCGACGCTGAAGCGCTTGACGCCTGCGTCTGGGTGCTCAATTCAGTCATGCATTCCTCTCACGGGTATTCGTGATCATAGATGTTGCTGGACGACTTTTCGGTTAAGTTAAGCGCCCTGCAGAATTCAGTGCGACGGGACGCTGTAAGATGACAAACCTTACTGCACCCCTCCGCTCCGTCGTCTAACCTCAGTAACGAGGTGCGGATTGTGTATGGCAGTTCCATGAATCAACGGAGTGCTGATTCAGAAGCCTGACATTCAGTCAATGACATTTAGTCACGCCGTTTTCTCGCTCCGAACAGAGGATTGCCCCACTCTGACCACGTGTTAGCGTGCCGCGGCCGTGCGCTCAGCCGGTTAAAACCAAGGATAAACGATGCAATTTGACATCAGTCGCGACTTCCTCGATGGCCTCATGCTCCAACAACCAGCCACCCGCGAAGGACTCGGTGAAATTCGCGCCTCAGGACAATTACACTTTTTACCTTCGAGTCCCGACGGCACCATGCACACAGCGGTTTCTGCGTTTGCTTTATTCATTGGTCAATCCGAACAGCCATTTGCCCGTGGTGGTTGGCGCTTCCTCTTTACCACCGACAAAAAATTTGATCCCAAAGCCGGACAAAATGATCCATTTTTCCAGCAATTGATGATTCTGGGAACCGGAAAAATTATGGCCCAGCTCAATAATCTGTGCATGCACGCCAATCTACCGCTCATTCCTTTTGAGCCAGGTCGCATGGTAACGCAAACGGCGGATAGCCAGCAATCCGGTGAAAGTAAAACCCAGCAGGCCCAACAATAATTCAGATAATAACTCGATCCCAGGTAATGGCTGAAAGCGACGCATGTCGACCGCGGTAACTTACCACGAAGCGACCAAATATCGCCCAGAAACCATTGCGACAAGCGGTGGACTCGATTGGTCACAGCAACCAATTCCGTACAAGGAATATGATTGTCGCGACCCCGTCGAATTATCCGATTACCTCCCATTTGACCCGAATCCTTTTACTGGACGACCAGCGGATGCGGATGCTCACGCCTTAGTTATCGGCGAGGTCTCACTCGCCGCGCTTAGTCACTTAATATTTTTTACCTACGGTGTCACCGGCGTAGTGCCCAATGAACCCCGTAACTTATTATTACGCGCGGCACCATCAGCTGGCGGATTATATCCCGCAGAATTATATGTCGTTATACGTCAGTGTCCTGATATTGAAGCTGGTCTGTATGGGTACGACCCCACGCACCATCGTCTGATTCCATTATGGCCTGGCAGTGAAATAGCAGACGCTGTTGCAGATGCCTGCTACGGAAATGCGGCGGTAGTAAATGCGCCTATTTTATTTGTTGTGACTGGAGTATTTGCCCGCAGCTCATGGCGGTATGGTGAACGAGCCTATCGCCGCATTTTATTAGATACGGGACATCTTTTATCCAACGCAACTTTAACCGCACACGAACTAGGTCTGCGCACCAGTTTAACTGCGGCATTTTGCGATGAACGATTAAATACCATTTTACGCGTTGATCCCATTGATGAAGGCGCTTTGGCCGTCATCACAATCCACCCACCTGGTCCCGCTGAGCGACCAATTTGGGCAACCTTGCCCAGTGCCAATCACGAGCAAACACCGGTACCACCATTATTACTCGCGCTCCATAACGCCAGTTTGCTATCAACTGAACGCCCCGTGGTTGTCTCGCGCGGCGAAAATCAAGCCGATGACTTAGAGCAACGGTATGGCGTTCGTGGCGGCGAATCGCTCACACTTAAAAGTGCTATCGTACCGTTAGCTCATCAGCCAACCAATGCCATTTTGCACCGCCGCAGCACTCGACGGTATCGCAGAGCCAACATGTCGCGGCTACAATTAGCGCGCATCATGGCCACCGCCTATCGTCCCGACACGGTTGGATTAGGTGATCAACCGTCACTTGATCGCAATTTATTGATGACTTTTATTGCTGTCCTTGCGGTTGATGGTCTAGCAACCGGTGTTTATTATTATGCACCACATAGCAATGAATTGCGTTTAATCACGGCCGGTTGTGCGCGTGATGCGGTGCAATTTTTATGTTTAGGACAAGAGCTCGGTGGTGATGCGACCGCCGTCGTCTTTCATACCGCAGATCTACAACGTGCGGTTCGCTATCAAGGTGATCGTGCATACCGTTATCTCCACCTAGATGCCGGTATCATTGGTGAACGACTCGACCTGGCAGCGCTGTGCGAAGGATTAGGCGCCAGCGGTATTGGTGGTTTTTTTGATGATCATGTGAATCGTCTCCTCGGAATTCCAACGGAACAAGCAGTGGTCTATATCACAACTATTGGTATGCCTCTAAACTCAACGACCTCAACAACGCACGAAGATTCATAACATCTGACATTTGAATAGGAGTGCACATTACGGCCACCCATCCATCTTCACCAAAGCAACAGAAACTAGGATTTCTGCTCCGGCG
>SYDV01000502.1 GCA_005801395.1 Planctomycetia bacterium
CCCGAAGAAATTAATTTTAGAGGCCATGCCGAAGGCGCAATTAATTGCGACCTCAGTTCCTGAAGGATGGAAACTAGGCTTTACGATCTCTGGAAATGAAGGTAACGCCCAGGCAACTATGAATTGGGGGCCAAGCTGGCCGTTGGCCATTAACGGAAGTGGAGTAAAATTACCGTTATTGCAGGCGTTTGTTCCTGGAAATGTGACGCTTGCTGCAGGGAATGCGACGGCGCTTCACGCCGTGGTCATGCCAGATGGACTACAGGATTTCTCTGCAACGATCGAACAGGCGCGAATATTGTGGGCTGGATGGGCATTAGGCAGCTTGAATGGACGAGTCGATATACGGTTACCACCAAATGGAGGAATTGATTTGCGTTCATCAATTCCCGGTCTTGGAACGATTCGTTTTAGTGGTGATGGTGTGAAGGGTCACTTAGAAACAGATATCACAAATGCGGAAGCACTGGTGGTGCGACTCAAAGGACCAGAAATATTACCAGACCTGAGCGGTGCCATCTCACTCAAAACGGATATCATCATAGATGGTGAAAATACGCGTTTAGATATCGAAAAATTAGGGCTGCGTGGTCTTGGCATCACCGATGTTATCAGAAAGTTCAACACGGATGTACAAGGTGCCGTGACATTTTATCCACAACGAATCGGAATTCATGTGCTCGGTCGTTTAACCGAAGGCGATATTCGTTTACCTGGATCATGGCATGACCTGGCTCGTCGTCGACCAAGTTTTAATGCACAAGTCACCATTGGTAATGGTGTGGTGCTGGCAGAAAATATTCTGGTACGTGCGACTGATGATAAAGGAAAAGTGAAAATTGACGGTTTTAGTGCAGGATTACGTGGAAGATTTTTATTAAAAGAACAACACGGAACCGTAATTGGTGTTGTTGATCACGCCGATTTAGAATGGTTGAATACTTTTATGCCGATCAAAACAGGTCTTATAGAAGGTGAATGTGCGGTGACCTTTACTGCTGAAATGGATAATAAAGGCGTGCGTAGTATTGACGGACATTTTTTACCGCTCGATGCCGATGTTAAACTACCTGGCATGTTAATCGCGAATGGTATTAAGGGCTCAGTACAATTTCGCATTAATCGTTCAGCCGTAAAAAAACCACAATAAGTGACGAGAAAAATTTAAAATAAATGGTAGAAGGACATCAAGTGCGTTTATAAGCGTAGTAGTAAAACAAATCAAAAAGTGCGATGCTCTTGATGTCCAATAGGGGCACTTTTTTTTAGACGATAAAGAGTGATTACTGGTCGTTACTTCCGCCGTTGTCGGAAAAGTAAATTTTTTTGATAAAACGATGTGAGCAACTCGTAATCGGTCGGCGACAGGTTAGGTAACCGCATAAGGTTTAGGTTGGTTCTGTTGCGATAGGTGGTGCTGTCATTACACCATATTCAGCATGAACGCACTATGAACACCTCATCCATACCCCAACAACTACAGAGTGAAGCTGACGTCGAAGTGGTTTTGACAGCACCTGGGCCAACGTGGTTGTTTAAGCACTCGAATTCCTGCAGTATTTCGCTCGCGGCTTATGATGAAGTAGCAAATTTTTTGGCCAAGCATGTCGATCAACAGGTGGGCATGGTCGTGGTGCAGGAACATCGTCCTTTATCAAATTTAATATCGAATCGGTTAAAATTTGTCCACCAAAGTCCGCAATTATTTTTATTGCGGGATGGTAAAGTTGCTTGGTCGGCCACGCATTGGAGTATTACGGCTGATGCGATGGCTGCTGCATTGACCAAGGCGAACTAAAGCCTACGTCTTTAATTCGGTGACCTCTTCGCTGTTGGTTCCCTTGAGGCTTTGTCCATGTTTCTCTTATTTGCGGTATTAGCGACGATCTTGTCAGCAGCATTTTTTGTTGGCAATAAAATCCTAATGGCGCGTTATGAAATGCCGTGGATAGAAGTGTGGCGCTGGGGATTAGGAGCTACGGCATTATGTGGATTGGTTGCCTATGTCCTTTTAGGCATGCCAACATTACCGTGGATATGGGTTATATGCGCAGGCGTATGTGGTGCTTTTGCCCATGTTTTAGCGAATAAAGCGCTCTCGTGGGGTGATGCATCCTTTTTGATTCCTATTAGTGGTGCTAAACCATTGCTGGTCGCTTTGTTGCCTTTGGTGATGGGTGTTACCTTGCCCAATACGATTATTTACGCCTGTCTTTTATCAACATTTGGTATTGCGCTGTCAGTTATGGTGCCACCACGAGCACATAAATATGCTCCACACCCGTATTGGGGTTTTTTCGCCATGTGGATTTCGGTAGTTTTCATGGTTGCTTCCGATGTCTGCGGCGCGAAGGCGGTGGAAATCGTTGGTCACCAGCAACGGTTCGGAATTATTGCTGGTTGGTGTATCTGTATGGGTATCGCGCCGATGTTGTCATTAGGATCACATCGACATCGTTGTTCTTGGGCTGTTCGCGGCGGTGCTATGTTTTTTGGTGTGGTGTTCGCAGCCTTTCTCGCATGTATGACGATTGCGTTTACCCTTGCACCAAATTCCTCGTTAGCGGTAGCTGAGGTAAACATCGTCATGGCTTTTCGCGGGTTGGTGTCGGTACTGATGGTGTTAGCCCTCGACCGCTGGTTAGCCTTAACTTTAGAGCCATTACCACGCTGGATTCACGTAGTGCGCTTGATCGGTTCTCTCGTGCTTGGTGGCGCCGTAGCGATAGCTTTTATGTAAAGATTTATGGATGGGCAGTGACTGGTAGGCACTGCCACTTTTTTCTGACATAAACAACGCACACTAACAATCATGCCAAATCAATTTCCGAAGCGTGAATATCAACCGCGTCCGCGCAAAACACGTAATGAGGATGGTTCTCCGCGTCCGCTTCCACCTCCGCTTCCACGTGAAGTTGAGGAAGAAGCACTTAGGAAACCTGCTCGTCGCCATTCGTTACCGAAAAATTATCCGGCGGCTTCAACGGCCTGGGAACAACAAGCGAGTTGGTATGATAACCTTCATGGTGATGAAGGGGATGATTTTCACAGTCGCTTAGTGTTACCGGCGGTGATGGAACAATTGGAAGCAGCACCAGGTCAACGCCTATTAGATGTTTGTTGTGGTCAGGGCGTACTTGGGCGAGTTGCAGCAAGAGCTGGTATTTATGTCACTGGGATAGATGCGAGTCCGAGTTTAATTGAGTCTGCCATTAAACGCGCCGGTAATCGAGAACGATACCAAGTCGGAGATGCTCGCCGATTAGGCACGGCATTTCCTAATGATGTATTTGATGCCGCGGCGTTAGTTTTGGCATTGCAAGACATCGACACCATTGAACCGGTATTTAGTGGGTTATTTAAAATAATTCGTCCAGGTGGACGTTTAGTCATGGTCATGACACATCCCTGTTTTCGCATTCCTAAGCGTACCAGTTGGGGTTTTGATGAGGAAGTCGGTGTTCAATATCGTCGATTAGAAGGATACATGA
>SYDV01000503.1 GCA_005801395.1 Planctomycetia bacterium
ATCCCAGGATTATGACTCTTATACCACGGAGCCACGTCCGCTTGATTGCGGTCGGCTGCGCACACGTATTGCGTCAAATCATTGGTTCCAACGGAAAAGAATTGCACATCTCGCACATATTTATCCAACGACAATGCCGCAGCGGGCACTTCAACCATCATGCCGATAGGAATATTTTCATCGTATTTTTTCTTCGCTTTATCCAAATCCTTCTTCGCAATACGCACCAATCGCTTGGCCAAACGAAGGTCTTCAAGGCTGGTCACAAATGGCCACATTAGGCGCGCTTTTCCATGTGCGCTTGCACGCAGAATAGCGCGCAGCTGAATCAGTTGGAATTCTTCTAATTCTGGCACTAAACGTATCGACCGCCGTCCTAATGCATGCGTCTCTGAATCAGCGAATTTCACATACGGTAATTTCTTATCTGAACCCAAATCCATGGTTCGAATGGTAACGGGTTTCCCGCCCATTTTCTCAATTGCATTGCGGTAGAGTAAATACTGCTCTTCTTCATCTGGAAATGAACTTCCCACCATTAAATGAAATTCACTACGGAACAAACCAATGCCATCGACGTTATAAAGTTTCGCTAAATCAATATCACTTTGTTTGCTGACATTCGCTAAGAGAGAAATCGGAAAGCCGTCCGTGGTGATGGCTGGTAAATCCACCTCTGAACGCAGCACAGACTTATAATTATCGAATTCTTGTAACGTCTTGGTAAAACTGTCGACGACGTCTTTCTTCGGATTAACGTACACCATCCCGTTAGTGCCATCGACAATAACGTAATCACCATCTAATAAATTTTCCGCCAGACCATCCAAGCCCATAACCGTTGGCACATTCATGGCCCGCAGCATAACCCCGGCATGACCGCGACCGCTACCCGTTTCGCTGATAACGCCCTTGCAGTGACGATGCTCAATAGTGACCAAATCTGAAGGCAGAATTTCACGCGCAAAAATAATTTCGCTGTCACCGATAATATATTCTTCGCCATCGGGATATTCTTCGCCCGGATTCTTCAATTTCGCTAAATTATCCAACATGCGTCGGCCGATATCTCGGATGTCAGCCGCACGTTCACGTAATTCTTCCGCCTCCTTCATCGACAGTAGGCGATAATAACCTTCAACGATTTCGCTCACCACCACTTCAACGGGTTTGAGCATCGACTGAACCTGGGCGCGAATTTTCTTAAGAAATCCTTGGTCTTCCAGAATCGCCAAATGCGCGTCGAAAATCATCGCTTCTAATTCACCAATATCGCGCTGCACGCGACCGCGCAATTCTAATAATTGCTCTTTCGATAAACGCACCGCTTCATTTAAACGATCATATTCGCGTTCGACATCTTTAAAGGAAATCGTTTGGTCGCTAAATACTTGAGTTTGACTAAATTTCAGCCGCACCGTACCCATGGCAATTCCTGGGACGACGGTCACGCCTTTATAAACTAATTTACGACTACGACGTGCTTCACGATTAATTCGATCAGTTGTGCTATCGCCCCGACTAAAGCGGTCTGAAGATGAATCGCGAGTTCGTGCCATGGCTTATACCATTATCCCTTCGCTCCGCTGGCAGAGGCCAACGATTCTCTCACTAAGGTTTGAACGGTTGCCATCGCACCAGCCAATTGATCGACCTGTGTGCCGCCAGCTTGAGCCATATCTGCTTTTCCGCCGCCACGTCCACCAACCATGGGTGCCAATTTGCCAATCATCTGACCTGCATGCAAGCCGCGTGCGACCAAATCGGCACTAACCCCAATCGTAAGCGAGACCTTACCATCCGCGACTGAGCCTAAGACAACGCACAAACTTGGCTTTTTCGCTCGCACGGCATCTAACAACGTGCGCAGCGCCTTGCCGTCCAAATTTGGCACCACCGCAGCAATCACTGAAGCACCCGCAATATCCGTCGCACTCGCCACCACGTCATCAGCAGCGCCAGCAGCGGCCTGGGCTTGGCGTGATTCTTCGAGTTTACGTAAACGCTTTGCTTCGTTTTGTAGCTGTTCGATGCGTTCAATTAAAGAACCAGAACGCGCACTCAACTTCTCGCCAGCGCGCAACGCCTGTTCGTTAACTTCACGTGCGAGTTGTTCAACACGCGCAGGTACGTCCGCAAATGGCACTTTGAATAAGCGCGCTAAATCATCGACCTGACGTGCGTCATTCGCACTGACCGTTTGCAATGCAACATACGCTGCACATGCGCTAGCAATGCGATGTTCTTCTGCCGCTAATTTCGCTGCTTCATCGCCAGCAACGGCGACGATGCGACGAATTCCAGCTGATGATGCTGCTTCAGTCAGAATACGGAAAGCGCCAATATCACTGGTGTTGCTCACGTGACAGCCACCGCAAAATTCACGACTAACTTCACCACTGCCCATGGTCACAACACGCACCGATGCGCCGTATTTCTCACCAAATTGTGCTTTAGCGCCCATCGACTTAGCTTGATCAATCGGCATTTCCCGAATATCGACCACATGTTTCGCTGCGATGGCATTGCCAACCCATTGTTCAACGGCTGTAATTTGTTCGCGTGTCATCGCCTGGGGATGATTAAAATCGAAACGCAACGCCGTTGGTTCCACTTTAGAACCTTGCTGTTCAATATGATCACCCAACAACCGACCGAGCGCACTGTGCATTAAATGGGTGGCGCTATGATGACGAGTAGTCGCATTTCGCGAGGCTGCATCCACGCGTGCAGAAACGGCACCGGGTTTAGCCACGCCAGCAGTCACTTTGCCGCTATGCACAACTAAGCCTTCATCTTTTTGCGTGTCGCTCACCGTGATGGTGAAATCTTTGCCCACGATCAAACCGTGATCGCCGACTTGACCACCGGATTCGGCGTAAAAAGGCGTCGATTTCAGGGCAAAACGCACATCGCTACCAGTCGCTGCCTGGGCAACCTCTTTTCCACCGTTTTCCAATAAGGTTATTTCCGTATCCACAGTTAATTGCTGGCTACCAACAAAAGGCGTCACGCCCAATCGTGGTTTTGCTTCTTGCAACGCGGTCGAGGTAAACACTTCGATTTGTTTGGTGTTACTAATGCGCGTGTGTTCATCCCACCGTTCACTAAATCGCTTTTCATCAACCGTCAGACCTTCTGCTCCGGCTAATTCAGCGATAATTTCTTTCGGGAAACCATGCGTCGTCACTAAATCAAACGCATCATCTCCAGAGAAAATTTTACCACCTTTAAATTTATCGAGTGACCGACCAAATAATTCCAAGCCTTTGCGCAGCGTGCGACGGAATAACTGTTCTTCCGCCTTCAATGTATCGCGGGCTAAATCCTGGCGACGCGCAACTTCTGGGTAAGCCTGTCCCATCGCTTCAACGACTGACGACACGATTTCAAATAATTTCACCTCATCGACACCCAATTTATCCATATCCAAAGTCGCGCGGCGAATCAAACGACGCACCGTGTAGCCACGATCGCTATTCCCAGGCAAGGCACCGTCAGCGATACAAAATGTCACCGCGCGAACGTGGTCAGCGATGCGGCGAATGAGCGCGTTATCTTCGGCAGCTTGAGTTTTTTCGCCTAATTGCGCGGTCTTGTCGTAGGTTTTCCCCGATACGGCAACGACTGAGCGAATGATGGTCTGAAAAACATCAATGTCGTAATTATTGTAAACACCCTGCAAAACGGCGGCGACTCGTTCTAAGCCCGAACCCGTATCAATGTTGCTGCGTCCCAGGTTTTCCAAATTAGGCGAACCATCTGCGTGTGGTTTGCGCACATTAAATTCCGGAAATACTAAATTCCAAATTTCAACAAAACGACCAGTGGATGAGGTCAAATTATCGTTCGGATCATTATTGATGCGGTGATCATAGAAAATTTCCGAACAACAACCGCCGGGACCTTCAGGGCCTTCTTTCGGCGCATTTGCTGGCCAAAAATTATCATTGTCGCCCATTTTAAAAATGCGATTGACGGGAATGCCCACTTCATCACGCCAAATACGATACGCTTCATCATCAATGGTATGTACCGAAACAGACAAGCGTTCTGGATCCAATTGCAAACGCTTGGTCAAAAATTCCCACGCCCAATGAATGGCTTCTTTTTTGAAGTAATCATTAAACGAAAAATTACCCAACATTTC
>SYDV01000504.1 GCA_005801395.1 Planctomycetia bacterium
AACCGAAGGCGACGGTTGTTCTACTGCACGCAGGACATCAGACCTTAAATATCGCTATCCTGAAAATTCTAATCCGGTCATGCGTCCATTTCCTGACGAGAACGAATCAACTTCCATGCCGAGCCGTTGTAACATAGTGACGTAGAGATTGGTTAGCGGATAATTATTTTTTGTATCAAAGGCTAAATGTTGACCGTGTTTAAATCCGCCACCGGCTAAAAATATGGGTAAATTGACGTTCGTGTGACCGTTTGCTGCGCCCATATTAGAGCCAAATAACACCATCGTTTGATCTAATAAGTTGCCGTTGCCCTCCTTGATGTTGTGCAAACCATCGAGGAATAAGGCGATTTCTTTCAGTTGTAATTCTTCAATGATCCGCAGTTGATCCATCTTTTTCGGATCATTGCCATGGTGCGTTAAAGGGTGCGTTCCATCACTAACACCGTTGATATTTTGGCGAGTAGAGCCCATGTGCAGGCCTAAGGAAATGATGCGCGTTGAATCGGTGGAGAGGGCCAATTTCATGGTGTCGAACATGACGCGATGCTGGGCGATTCCATCCGTGTAGGTCGTGATGTCATTCGGCATTGGTGTGTTGACGACCGGTTTAGGTTTAAGTTCCCAGGCCTGGGTTTGTACTAAGCGTTTTTCTAATTCACGCACCGATGTGTAATATTGATCTAACTTGGCTTTATCAGCCGTGCTAACACTGCCATTTAATACCTTAACTCGATCACCCACCATATCTAAAATACTGCGCTCTTCTTCCAGACGTTTAATCTGTGCTTGAATTTGCGCGGTGTCACCTTGTAGAAACATTTTTTTATAGAGATTTGCGGCTTTCGTTTCGCCGTGAATCGCCACCCCTGCAGCAGTATAAGACATGGGATCACCACGTTCAGGTCCCTTACTAGAAGCAGAAATCATCAGCGGCATAAATGGTAAGCGGGTATGTTGACCAATAGCTTCCGCAGCAAAAACATCCAATGAAATGGAATTACGAAAACCAGCGGCGGAAGGGTGAGCAGCGCCGGTTAAGAAACACTGAACGGCGTGATGTCCGCCATCAACTTGTGGTAACGATACCCCGGACATCACCGTCATGTTTTTACGATGAGCGGATAAAATATTTAAATAAGGAGTAGACTCGTATTGAGTTCCGGCTGTTTTTGGGAAAAAATGCTGGGGTAATAAACTCAAACTATTCATCAAAATCACCATGCGCCGTGGTGTTGCAGATGCTTTGACTGTCTCGGCGGTACTGGCTGAAAGTAATCGCGGCGTCATTGCTTCAAGAAAAGGTAACGCCATTGCTACGCCAAGGCCTTTCAACATGGTACGACGAGCAAGTGGTTGTACGATAAAACGTTGAGGCGATTGTGGCGATGATCCAGATGAAGGAAATGGTAACATGATCAACGTCCTTAAATTATTTGTGCAAAAACATCGGGCTAGTCACAACTTGGAGCATTAATGATTGTAGGCCATAGCCATTGGATTTAGTGGCATCTAATATTTTTTCGATTTCGGCGCGCTCGCTAAAAGATACCGTGGCACCAGTGGCCTGAGCGACCAAGCGGTTCGTGATATTCCGAGCTATTTGTCGATCTTCGGTGAGCATTAATTTTTTAAATGACAGAACGTCTATGAAAGATTTGCCACGGTATTCACCTGAGGCGTCAACGGGCAAGGCTAATTTTGTTTTATAGCGGAAAGGGGGAACCGTTACCTCAACGGCATCACCTTTGCCAATACTGCGATAGCGTTCACGGTAACCCCCCATGACATCAAATGATTCCAAAGCAAATCCAGGTGGATCAATTAATTTATGGCAACTGGCGCAACTTTCTATGCTGCGATGTTTATCGAGAATATCGCGAATCGTGGTGGCGCCGCGGGTATCTGGTTCAATAGCCCCTGCATCTGGTGGAGGATTTGGTGGCGGCGTACCCAAAATACGATCCAGAACCCAAATACCGCGTTTGACCGGAGAGGTGGAAAAGCCATTGGAAGATAATTTCATCATGCTGGCCTGGGTTAGGATGCCGCCACGTATATGATTCGCTGACAGGGTAACTTTGCGCATGTCACTGCCGCTCACGGGCGGAAATCCGTAATGTTGCGCTAAACGTTCATTGACGAAGGTAAAATTAGAACTGATGACAGCGGTGGTCGGTAAGTTCATACGAACCATTTCTCGGACATATAAATGTGTTTCGTCCCGCATCGACTCAACCAACATTTTATCATTATAATATTCAGGATATAATTGTTTATCAGGGCTGGTGGAATGCATTAAATCAAGTTCGAGCCATTGAGTGGCAAAATCATCGATAAAACGATTTGACCGTGGATCATCTAGTAACCGTTTACTTTCCGCAATTAACGTCTCGCGTTTAATGAGCGCTCCAGACCGTCCTAGATCTAGTAAGCGTTGGTCGGGTAACGAGCGCCACAGGTACAGGGATAAACGCGTCGCTAATTGTTCTCCGGGCAGTGCGCCCATTTTTTCGGTTACAAACAAAAAATCAGGCGAACATAAAATAGCTTTGTAAGCAATAAGCATCGCATCGTGAAAGCAAATCTTTTGCGACAGAGCGGTCATCACGCGAGCTTGCATGACAGCGACTTCGTCATGGTTTACATTTCTGCGATAAGCTCGTTCCATTAAGGTATGTAATAATTTTGTACTGTCGGCGGCGGGATTAGCCGACTTAACATAATAGGCTCCGCCGGGAATATTGTTAGTGCGCTGATCGCCGTTAGCATCCATGCCAAGCGCACGTGGTGGTAATGAACCACTCTCTGCAGTCCATTTTTCAATGGGCAAGTTGCCAAATAATGATTGGTAACTTTTTGGTGGCCATTCGTCCACGAGTGGACCTTCCGTTTGACACCATTCCACGGAAACGACCGGGTTTCCCAGCGCATTTTTATCAGCAACTTGAACCTTTGGACCACCGTTTATAGGCAAATCCGCACCATGCATAATAATGGATTCCCCCGCATTTATCCAAGCGACGAAGTCAAATTTTGTGGATTGCGGTGTGAGATCAAAGGTCTTGAGAAAACGGCCTCGCAAACGGCCTTGTGCAACACCAACCGAAACCACCTGATTTTCTGAAAAAGGTATTAATTTATTATTCACCTTGCTGGCAGACTGAGCTTGAAAACTAATGCGATAATAGCCCGATTCGGTCGGTGCCGTCGCAATTCTTGAGGCCCCTTGTGCTTCATTTGGTTCGTTGTCGCTATTCATTGCTCCATGACGTTTTTTTTGTGCCGTTGGTTTAGGCCATATCGTTGCGGCAGTTTCTAATGTGGTTTCAGCGGCTTCTAAGTAGCGAGTCATCTCGGCGTAGGAAAGCTGTTGTTTATTGGCTACATTTTCAATCCCATGATCAGTTTGATCGATGGGTAAAAAATCAGCGATTTCTAATTCAGGTAATGCAAATAAATCGCGTACGATGTGTTGATACTCATTGGCACTTAGCCGGCGTAACACCACGCGACCGTTCGTGCGTTGACGCGCGGCTTCGGCTTTGGTGATTTCTGCACCGACGGTGTCGATTAATAATTTTCTTTCTGATTCGGTAAATGATTTTTTTGGTGGTGGCATTTCCTTGGCCGCAACTCGATCATAGATGCGAATCCAGGTAAACATGGTCGATTCATCGGCGCTGGGAGCCTTTAAATTATCTAGACGTAGATTTCCTTTTTGCACATCGGCATCATGACAATCCAGGCAGGATGCTTTAAGGAGGGTCGCTATGGCAGCAGGTGTAGCGGGAACCGTCTTTGGCGTGGTAAGTTCGGCAGCATTGGCAAAGGGCAGCGACAGACTCAGGCTCAGAATGAGGCGCACGCTGACCATTGAAACGCAGGTGAAATAGGTCCGTACAAAGCCTACCACCTGGTTTATGAACTGACGGTCGACTTGCGTTTGAATGAGGAAGGCCTTCATCGTCTAGGGATTACCGCCGTTTTTCACTCATTAGCAGGAAAAATCATTCTTGTTTATTCATCGGCTCATGTGGTCCGCAGAGGGGGCAAAAACCACCACTTTGGGCCAATAGAGGGCCGGAATTCTGGTCTGTTCAGTAGCCAGGAAAACGAATCAGGTTTCCCGCCTTGGCCTCTTCCGCTTCCTTCAGAGAGGGTGAAATTTTTGGTATAAATCGTGCTCAAGCAAAGTATCGGGGATAGATAAGTTACTTTGCTAATGACTTGGTTTGTGCGGTAATCTAAACACATGGATCCTATGCCGCCAACGTCACCTGTTGCATCGCTTGGTTCACCATCGCATTCATCGACTGAGCATCATTTACTGGTGCAGCAATTATTCGTTCGGCACCAGACCGTGATCTTGGCGTATGTCTTGTCGTTAGAACCTAATTTGACAGATGCGCAGGACATTGTGCAGGAAACCTTTCTGACCATATCGCGTAAGGCGGATAGTTTTACTGCGGATACGAATTTCCCCGCCTGGGTTTGCACCGTGGCGCGATATCAAACGTTAAATTTCCAACGTTCACGAGCGCGGCGGTTACCAACATTGGATGAGGATGTCTTATCGTTGTTGGAATCCGACCATGAAATTAATGGTCCTCAATATGAAGAAGAAATATCTCTTTTACAAAGTTGTTTAAAGCAATTGGCACCTAAGGCGCGCGATATTATCTGGGCGCGTTATCATCGCCAACGTTTGCCAGAGGAAATTGCCAGCGAAATCGGCTGGACGGCAAATGCCGTTCGCGTGGCGTTATCGCGCGCTCGTGTGACCTTGCGCGATTGTTTAGCGCAACAAATTTCACTTAAAGGCATGAAATGAATGACCGTCTTTTGGAAGTGTTGATAGAGGCTTGGCGTGATAGTCGTATTTCCGAAACGGAAATGGCTATGCTCAATGATTTATTACGCACATCAGAAAGTGCTCGAAAGCGATTTCGTGAAGAGACGCGTTTTCACGGACAGCTACATAGTGCCGTATTGGCGGCGGCGGTTTCGGCCGCAATAGATTCGTCATCTAAGTTAAAATCGCCGACGATAACCAAGCAAGCTCATCGTCTAATGCCCACTATTTTCAGAAAAATGAGCGTTCAATCAATGTGGCTGTTAGCCGCTGCGTCGTTTGTACTAGTGATTGGCGCGGGTGTTTGGTGGTTGCCATTATTTAGACAAGAAAATGCCTCTCAGATCGGTTCCGTGGTTGCGGATGTTGGAGATACGCGTGGGGTGACGCTATCGTATAAAGACGGAAGCTTATTAACTCTACAGCGTGGTACCGCACTGCATGCAGCATCTTATGAATTACGGGCGGGTGTCTTGGAAGTGACCTATGCCAATGGTGCGGAAGTGCTCATACAGGGACCGGCTTTGTTTATATTGGTAAATAATAAAATAATCGAATTGCAACGTGGGCGATTAACAGCGCATATTCCTGAATCAGCAACCGGATTCATGGTTGAAACACCAACGGCAAGCGTGGTTGATATTGGCACTGACTTTGGTGTTTTTGCGGACCTTCAGGCGAGTGAAGTTCATGTCTTTAAGGGTGAGGTCTTGGTTAAATCACCACGGCAATTAGATCCGGTCGTGCTGAAAGAAAATCGTGCCTCACGCATTGACATGGCTACCGGAACGCCAACCGGAATTGATATATCACCACAACAATTTGTCCGCAGCCTGAACGAATCAACCGAGGACTTCGCAAAAGCGGTGCGCGAACTTAAGCCACTGGCTTATTATCCAATGAGTTCATTTGGAGACGGGACGACCTTAGTAAATGCTATGACGAATGGTCTTAATGGAAAAATTATGGCCCAATCCGGACGGAGTTTTTTTGAGGCCGATCGTAATGGCGGAATGTCTTTTAGTTTAGGTGGTGCTGAATCCATGGTGTACGGCTATATCCCCAATTTTCCTAAAGCGACGAATGAACAACTGACAGTCGGTGCTTGGGTGATTGCACATCGCCGATCACGGTGGGCCACGATTGTAAAAAATTGGTCAAAAGAGCGTGAACATGACGAAGGTGGCCAATTTCATTTTGGTTTATTCGGTGATGACGGTGATCTCGAAGTGCATGTTCATGATCGTGATTATCAAGAAGTGCAGTTGAGAGAAAACGTACCGTTACCATTGGGACAATGGCATTTTGTCGCTTTTACCATGGATGGCACCACTTTGCGACTTTACCGTAACGGAAGAGAAATAGCTTCTACTGCCTGTAAGGGTTTATCACAAATTGCACCTAATTCGCTTGGCGTCGGAGTTAAATTAGACGGCTCAGATATAAATGCACAGGAAAGGACGGGAGGATATTGGGATGGTCGATTAGATGACATCGTTATTTTTCATCGTGCCTTGTCTGCGGAACAACTTAAAACTTTACATCAATAAA
>SYDV01000505.1 GCA_005801395.1 Planctomycetia bacterium
CCTGAGAAAAATATTTTCCTCCTGCTTTAGCACCATCACGCCCAAAACCGGATAGACATCATTCCCGCTCAACAATCTGCGTCATTCTGACCGACCGAACAACGTGCGTCGTGAGGGGCTATTGCCGGATTTAGGATGAATCGAATAAGAAAAAAACGTGAGTCTTAGCTTAATAGCATTGGGCTCTGCCCCAGGCCCCGCGCCCCATTTTGCCCGATTACCGGTGCTCGACGGTTGGGCTTTTCCAAGGGGAGGTTTTAACCTGGGGCGTAGGTTTTAGTTGTCCGCCGTTTGCCGGATGAGGCCGTTTTAAATGTAAAAAACAGCCGTCATAGCATTTATCACCGCCGTAAATCCAAGGTGAATGGATGTTCGTAAACGGTGGCTTCTTCCTTCACGTTCATCGGGCCTGGGGTGTGGCCGAATGGTTGGAAGCGATCACCGCGGCGGGCTTCGGCGGAGAAGCTATTCACTGGGGCGCTTTCATACGACAGTCCGCCTGGATGTGCCACGTGGTAAGTGCAGCCGCCGATGGAGCGACCATTCCACGTATCAACGAGGTCGAAAATCAACGGCACGTGTGGTGCAATCGTGGGATGTAAACACGACGGCGGTTGCCAAGCGCGATAACGTACCCCAGCAACAAATTCACTATTAGTGCCTGTCGGATGCATCGGTAGTGCGCGACCATTGCAGGTTAATACATGGCGCGAGCGCACCATGCCTTTGGCTTTTATTTGCACCCGTTCGAGTGACGAATCGACGTAGCGAACGGTGCCTCCTGGGCCTGGGTCTTCTCCCAGGACATGCCACGGTTCAATGGCTTGGCGTAATTCTAGGGCCACGTGATCATGGGTGACTTCACCTAACAGTGGGAAACGGAATTCATGATGTGGTGCAAACCATGCGGGATCAAAATTGTTTCCACCTTTGACTAGATCAGCGAGTACGTCATTAAAATCACGTTTCACGAAATGCGGTAATAAGAACCGATCATGTAATTCTGTGCCCCAGCGAATTAACGGTTGTTGGTAGGGGTTGCGCCAAAAATGGCTGATCAAACCGCGAATGAGCAATTGCTGAGCGCAACTCATGCGCGCATGTGGTGGCATTTCGAAGCCACGTAATTCTAAAATGCCGAGGCGACCAGACGATGATTCTGGTGCGTACAGTTTGTCGATGGAAAACTCAGAGCGGTGCGTATTTCCCGTGACGTCGGTCAGTAAATTTCGAAATAATCGATCGACTAACCACGGTGGAGTAGTCGTTTCACGATTTAATTGTTGGAAGGCGATTTCCAATTCGTAAACGGCATCGCTGCGAGCATCGTCCACTCGTGGGGCCTGTGAGGTTGGTCCGATAAACATGCCGCTGAATAAATAAGACAGGGAAGGATGATTATTCCAGTAACCGACTAAACTGCGCAAGAGATCCGGACGTCGTAAAAAAGGACTGTCGACGGGTTTAATACCGCCAACCGTAATATGATTTCCCCCACCAGTGCCAACGTGACGCCCATCAATCATGAATTTTTGACTATCGAGGCGGCAAGAATGGGCTTCTTCATAAACCCCAGCGGTAATATCAACAGCATCACGCCATGAGGTTGACGGGTGAATATTGACTTCAATAACCCCAGGATCTGGGGTGACCTTTAACACCTGTAAGCGGGTATCGTGCGGTGGTTGATAACCTTCGAGGATAACCGGAAGTCCGGTTGTGCGCGCGGCGTCCTCAGTCGCCGTTAATATTTCTATATAATCTTCTAGGTTATCCGTCGGCGGCATAAACACATGCAGGCGTCCAGCACGTGGTTCAACACACATCGCTGTGCGAATAATTGAGGTCGCTGATTCTTGTGGTTTTAAAGGAATCGCTGCGGCAGCAGATTTTTTATTTTGTTTAGTCGCGGATAAGAAAGACAAATCATTGGCGTTGAGCGCGCGATTGCGAACTAATTTCTGTAATTGTGAGGTCGACGGTAATGGGCCTTGGGGAATATTGGGATCATGTGGTTCGATAACAGGGTAATCTTCAGGCTTTACCCAGGGCAACGTGTCCATCGGCAAGCGATAACCCATCGGGGAATCACCAGGAATCAAAAATAAAGAACCCGTACGTACGGGCCACGTGCTGCTCTGCCAATTTCCTGCAACGCGTTTAACTGGCAGAATATAACCAACCACCCGATCAAGTCCTTGGGCAAAAATACGGGAGAGACGTTCGCGCTCTAAGGGATCCTTTAAGTTTGATTTAAGCGGATCGACATTAACGGGTAACAGGCGTTCGCGCGCCAAATAATGCCACGTATCTTCGTAAGCTGATTGAGCAAATTGGGGATTAATTCCCAACCGTAAGGCAATTTCAGCGGCTAAGCGTGATGCGTCTTTGTCATCATGCTTATAGGACGTGGCGAAACTTCCGATTAATGACTGATCATGCCACAGTGGTTCGCCATCAGTTCGCCAGAAACAGCCTAATGCCCAACGCGGTAATTGTTCTCCTGGGTACCATTTGCCTTGGCCATAATGAAGTAATCCGAAGGGCGAAAAACGTGCGTGAAGTCGACGAATAAGCCGTTCGGCATAGATGCGTTTAGTTGGACCATCGGCGGCGATATTCCACTCGGCGGCATCTGGATCATCAATGGCAATAAAGGTTGGTTCACCACCCATACTCAGTCGTACATCGTCAGCCTTTAATCGCGCGTCAATGTGATCGCCCAATGTTTGAATCGTTGCCCATTGTTCTTCACTATATGGTTTGGTGACGCGCGGATCTTCACGCACGCGCTGCACATCCATGGAAAAATCAAAAGTGGTTTCACATTTCTCCACTCCACCCGTGACGGCGGCGGCACTTCCCGGTTCTGGAGTTGAGGCTAAAGGAATATGTCCTTCGCCAGTGAGTAGGCCCGACGTGGGATCTAATCCAACCCAGCCTGCGCCAGGTAAATAAACTTCCGTCCACGCATGCAAATCAGTAAAGTCGGCACTCGCGCCGCTTGGTCCGTCGAGTGATTTCACATCGGCCACTAATTGAATGAGGTAGCCAGAAGTAAAGCGCGCCGCCAATCCGAGTTTGCGTAGGATTTGCACCAATAACCACGCGCTATCACGGCATGAACCACTGCGTTCCTTCAGTGTTTCTTCAGGCGTTTGTACGCCGGGCTTCATGCGGATGACATAGCGAATGTCATTTGCTAATTGGCGATTAATATCAATGAGAAAATCAATTGAACGTCGTTTCGTACAGTCGATTTTTTTTAAGTAAGCAGTTAATAGTGGTTCTGCTGGCAGGCATTCTAAATACGGTTCTAACTCTTTATTGAGGATTTTATCATAGGTAAAAGGAAATTCGCTTGCTTCTGGCTCAAGAAAAAAAGCAAACGGATTAATGACCGTCATGTCGGCAACGAGGTCAACGGTTACCGAAAAGTTTTTAACTTTCTCCGGAAAAACAACGCGTGCTTGAAAATTACCTTGCGGATCTTGTTGCCAATTAATGAAATGCGGCTGTGGTTCAATCTTGAGTGAGTAACTGTGAATCGGTGTGCGACAATGTGGCGCAGGGCGTAGGCGAATCACCTGTGGGGAAAGCGTGACTAAGCGGTCATAATTATAGCGCGTTTGATGATGAAGTGCGACACGAAGAGTCATGGGTATCCAATGCTTAAAATGAAGTGCGAAGTCAGAGCATATTCAAAAGAATAAAGAGAGTAGCCTAAAAAGCCGGGAATAAAAAAGAAGGATAACGGTGTTGGGGCAGTAGACGCAATCAAGTTGTAGGTGACAACAGTTGCATCATGCAGCAATAGTTGGAATTTGGGAATATCAGACGATAAACTGAGGAAAAACATCATTCCGCACTTTTTTGAGCATGTCCCGCGCGGCCATATTTAGTGAAATATCGTTCTAATATTTTTTTGACGACACCGGAGGTGGCTTGTCCTCCAGAGGTTCCACTGTGAATAAACACGGCAAAGGCGACGGTGGGGTTATTAGCAGGCGCATAACCAACCATCCATCCATGATCGGGAGTGCGGCCTGCTTCGCGTGTTGCGGCGCTACCCCATTCAGCG
>SYDV01000506.1 GCA_005801395.1 Planctomycetia bacterium
ATCGCTAACGGATCGGTGATCGCCCGTTCGAAATCCATTCCCTGTTTACGATTGAGCGTAAACAAATCTAATAATTGGTTCATGTACTGTTTATCTGCGGCTTGATGACGAAAGGCTTCATAAGCAAAATCTTCAAGCAGTGGTTTCGCCTGAGCATCATCCCACCTCGGCGCTTTTGACTTTTTATCTTTTACGTCGATTGATGTTGATTTGTATTTGGCAACCAAGTTTTCAAAGAACGATGGTTCCCGGTAAAATGGCCCCTCCACTTCCAAATCACTAACCCAAATGGAATATTCCGAAGACGTCGGCGCAATTTTTTTCAAATAGTGCTCAATTTGAACTGGCGGACGGTTTTCCGTTAGGTTAATACTCATTATACTTTGACCAAACAGCGCTTCGATCGACAATTCCATAACCCCTGGCTTATCAGTGGTTCCAGGCATTTTGTAGGCACCCAACTGTCGATTGCCGTCGGCGATAAAAATAAAATGGCGAATTACCGGTTGGTCGCCATGAATACCTCCATGGATGCGTAGCCGATACGAAGCTCGTGGGTCAGCAGAGCGGTTAATGTTCGCGGCTCGAATCGTTCTATTGTTATTATGCAAAAAGAGGCCGGTTTTAGTCAGTGGTTCCTGGAGATACAAACGAAGATCTTCCACTCGCGATTTAAATTGAGATACAAATATTTTTAACTCACCTTCATCATCAAATCCAATTTCTTTAAACGACTTACCGGCTTTATACAGAGCCATTTTAGCATCACCGTCATCCAACAACTTTTTGATCCTTTCATTTGCTTTTATTGCGGAATTGTCACGAGTTACCGCAACCGGAGCACGTGGTTTACCTGACCAATTAAATCCCTCACGAACCAACTCACGACCAAGTTCCAAATAGCGTTTTTGATGATAGGTGGAAAAATATTGTTCGCTACCATTGGTATCAAAGTTTTCACTGACATCATCTTCAGGGGCCATGCCAGACGGCAAAATGAAACCAAATAGATCCTGCATAGTATTATTATATTCGCGATAATTTAAGCGCCGCATGGCAATTTCACCGCCATGATCAGCCAAGCGTTTACGCGCCACAAACAATGAATCTGTGAGGTGACCCAAAACCGTCATTAATTTAGTTTTATCGGGCTGTTTTTCTTCCGACGGCGGCATCTCACCCGCGTTCAGTGCATCCAACACATCTTGCCAACGCCCCGCCGTACTATTGTTGCTGATGGATAAAGACAGCTGATCAAGACGCAGGTGTCCTTTGTCCTTTTCTGGTCCATGGCAACGCAAACAATTATCCTTGATAAATGGCTCTAGTACTTGACGTGATAATTGCGTAATTTGGACGTCAGTTTCGACCGCCACGGCAAGCGTTAACGACGCCATGACCACAACCAAGAGGCTACGTAGTATCCATGCGCCTGACCTGCGTGCACGAGACTGAAAATGGTTCAACATAAGCGTTCCTGTTTTACTTCCGTCACGATCGCACGAGGTCACCTTCTGCTGAACAGTAGTACCGCGCACGGGAAGAAGGTTACATAGTCTTTGCCCCCGCTTTTAGGCTAAACACCGTCGATTTCACCCGTCCCGTTAACCACGCAACTTACGACAACCACCTTGGTCGTGCAGCCCTCACCCCAAACCGCCGCTTGAGAGCGCGGACTTTGCTCCATTATCCCCCCGCCATGCCTGAAATCGATGTCGCCGCCTTTTATCGCTTTGTGACCATTACTGACCGCGAAGAGATGCGCAGTCGGTTGCTGGCTCGTTGTTTAGAACTGAAACTGCTTGGCACCATCTTGCTCGCGCATGAAGGGATTAACTCGACCATCGCGGGGGCTCCGTCCGCGATTGCAGCACTTCGTGAATTTTTCGATACGATTCCTGAATTAGCTAAAATGACGTGGAAAATTAGCCATTGCGAAACGCCGCCATTTAAGCGCATGTTGATAAAGCGAAAAAAGTAAATCGTCACCATTGGACTGGATGATCTTCCGGTGGTTGGCCACACCGGCACGTATGTTCCACCTTCCGAATGGGACGCTTTAATTTCTCGTCCGGACGTTGTCTTAATCGACACACGCAAAAATCGCGAGGTCGAAGAAGGTACTTTTGTCGGAGCGGTCAATCCAAAATTGGATAATTTCCGTCAATTCCCAGGTTGGGTGGATCAATTAAATGGCATAAATCCAGATCAACCCGTCGCAATGTTTTGCACCGGTGGAATTCGCTGTGAAAAAGCTACCGCGCTGATGAAACAGCGTGGTTATCGCAATGTGTTTCATTTAGAAGGCGGGATTCTGGCCTACCTCGAACAGACAAAAAATATAAATAAAACCTGGCAGGGAACCTGTTACGTTTTTGACGGACGCGGCACGGTCGATGACGATTTACAGCCCGCACCACGCACGATCTATGATCCGCGCCGCGCTTAGATATAAACCTAACTCATTATTACAAATTACCGTCCAGCGACTCACCACGATTCATGAATTAATTTATTTTGCGGATGATTTATTTACGCTGCCACACATCCGCAGCTTCTAACATTGAACGCGGTCCGTCGCCATCAAGCCAAGCGCGAGCACCGGCATCTTTGCCCAACCAAGCATCCCAAAACGCGGTAGAAATAGCTAAAATTGCACGGTGGTGATTAGGATTGCGCGGTTGCGTATCTCCCGGTAATGCTCGCTCGTTAAACGCGGAGTGCTCTGCATTATAGAGCACTAATTCATAGGCTTTCCCTTCCGCTGGCAGAGCCGGAAACACCTCGCGCCGCGACGCAGGGGTTTGATTTCCAACCAATGAATTATCCAAGGTGCCAGTCATCAGCAACCACGGCATTGCGACAGCACCGAAGGCATTGGCATTATCAGCACCTTTTCCTGGGGAACTTGGACTAAAGGCAATTGCGGCATCAATACGCTGATCGGGTAAATTATTTTTTGCATAACGCTGACCACTAACGGCCTGAGTCGTTACTGCACCAAAGGAATGTCCAGACATTCCGATACGAGTCAGATCAAGGCGTCCATTTAGTTGATGTCCAACTTCAATTTGCCAACGTTCCAGCGCGTCTAGCGTCGACTTTACGTCCGCAATTCGTAATAATAAATTTTCCGTGCTGGCCGCTTGCTGCATGGCCGCCATGCGTTTGGCCAAGGATTTATCTTTCCATACGGCTTCATCGCTGCCCGGATGTTGGATAAAAACCGCGACATATCCCCGCGCCGACCAGTGTTCACCCATGAACGCATTTCCATTACGCGATCCGCCTAAACCGTGACTGAATATAATAATCGGCGCCGGTGTGATTTGTTGCGGCAGATAAATCCGCATAGGAATTTGCCGAGCGCGAACGGCATCGGTGTGGTCCAGCGTTATGCTCGGGGCGAGTGGTTTATCCGAACGCTGCAGCGGGTCATAGTCCATCGCGTGCAGGGGCTGAACGAACAAAACTAGGCCAAAGATTTGGAAATAGCGCATAATACCTTAGTTACCGTCAACCTTTGATATGGTTACCAGAAAACATTTTTCCCGTCAACTTTTTGCCCGCTTGGGCGACATCGTTAACAATCTATCTTTAATTGCGACCGATAAAATCAGCGCTTTTCCAGAATCGCACTAACATTTCAGCAAAAAATTACGTTTCTATAAAACATGACTTTTTTTCTTCTTCGTGGGCAAAAAAGGTAGCAAAAAGGGTATTGTTGGATTGGTCGGCAGACTAGGCTTCCGGCATGCAACCCTACGCTACGCCCTATGAATCCGGCGACCAAAATACCACCACAACCCTGGCTGACTGCATCGCATTTTATCAGCGATTAGCCGCTGATTTCCCACAGTTCCTGCGCTTTGAAACTATCGGTGAGGCCGACGATGGCTTGCCGATGTACGCTGGCGTGGTGAGCACCAACGGCGTATTTGATCCCGAAACCGTACGCAAACAGGGGCGTTTGGTGTTTTTCAATAACAACGGCATTCATCCAGGTGAACCAGAAGGAATTGACGTCTGCATGGCCGTGGTCAGAGATTTTTGCGTCAATGCGCAAGCTCGCGTTCGCCTGGGCCAAACCGTCTATTTATTCATTCCGGTTTATAATGTTTCTGGCTGCCGTAATCGCAATACAACGTCACGCGTGAATCAAGTGGGACCCGAGAGTTTTGGCTTTCGCGGCAATGCCTGCAACCTCGATCTCAATCGTGACTTTATTAAATGCGATAGCCTCGAAGCGCAGGCCTTCACC
Organism: Planctomycetia bacterium; assembly: GCA_005801395.1. Next base: position 4,262 of record SYDV01000506.1, read on the forward strand.
AAATTATTCGTGCGATGGTCACCTGACGTGATGGTCGACACACACACC
>SYDV01000507.1 GCA_005801395.1 Planctomycetia bacterium
CAATATTTGAATCTAATAAAACATCACTAATCGTAGGAAGTAAGATCATCTTGGTCACGCTGAACTTAAAAATTCAGCCTGAGCAAATTAATAAATCTATTTTCATCTCAGACTTAACAACCTCAATTAAAAATTGTCTTCCGATTGTGACGCCACATTACGAAATCGAGTCACTCGAAATAAACAAGATCGCTATGAACATGCATTTCGAAGAAAACAGAGTCCGAGTAGACTCTGCGCAGATCCTTAAATTAATTGACCTGAATTATGATTCTCGAATAATGACTTGGCACAACATTCATTACGAACAAATTTACAAAGAGCCTTCGATTGATAGCGTTTTCAATAGAACAGCCGACGGCATTAGTTCTGCCACAGTAATAAAGTATCGATTTTCAGAGCCAGAACATGTGAAAGTTATGGCAAGACATCTGAAAAGGGTAATAGTTAAGGCGCTGAAACAATTTCGCGGAAATGAGCTAGGCATTGTACATACTGGAAATTACGTCATCGAAGGGGACTCTGTTGAACAGGCGAGAGAGATAAAAAATAGGCGTGAATTATCTGGGTTTAAGCCAGGACGAGAAATCTCATTCCAAATGCATTCTTTTCGTTCGGTCATTCACCATCGCGGGTATGAATTTGAAGAGACCAGAGAAGTAATTTCAAACAGCAAGAGACTATCGAATCTGCTCCCTGATGACGCATTGGCTCATCACACGAACAACATCGTTCGCGTGACGTCTGTGCCGTTTTGGAACGATCCCATGCCTAACAATTTAGGGGATTAGCGTAAGCTGACCAGCGGAATATTTGGTAACCTAATTATGCGATGTCATTTTGTACTTCCGGACACGTCAGCACCACTGGCCCAGCCATCGTACTGATTAAACAGGTGCCTGTCGGCAATCCCTGCACTGCCCAAGCCGGAAATAATTCCTTCTCACGCTCCGATTGATTGACGGAATGATTGGTGCTGTGGCCACCAATAACTTGGTTGCCGGAATCTCCATACGCCGCTGTGGTGCTGGCTGATTCAGAAATTTCTGACAGCCGCACTGCCGCTGCCATCTTTGCTGCTGCTTCAGCTTCGTCTCGATCTTTAGAACAAAATTGCACAATCGTACCAGCATTCCCATTAATAATGCGCGCCCCCTCTGGCCCAAGTCGTGCGCGGAAATCAGCCCGAGTTTGTCCAATGGCAATGCAACGTAGTCCAGCGCTGCGACCACGTGCGAGGAAGTCGGTAAAGCTATTGGGAATCCACGATGCGACTTCATCCGCAATTAAATAAACTGGTCGTTGATCATTCGTGCGCGAACGCAGGCCAAACCACGCGGACAGATCTTCGCATAAGGCACGCGCAAAACCTTCTGCCAGATCGCGATATTCTTGGGCTGCTAAGGTAAAATAAACGACCGCGTTTTGATCAGCGACTTGTGACCATATCACATCGGGTTGTGCCGCATCAGTGATCTGTCCAACACGACCACGAAAACGTTCTAACGCCTCGGCCAAGCTGCTGTTGGCTTTCTGTAAATGTTCTTGGTCAATATCGAGCAAATCCCGTAAGCGAATTAAATGTGAACGAATTTCCCGCAGGTGTGGTTGTAATTTTTCATCTGTGTCAGCGGGATGTGCTGGTGATTGTTGATACGATTTCCACCACTCTAACACCGCTTCACGGCCAACTGATTCTGGTGCTTCCGGACTGTTGGTCAGCGCGTGTGCAAACACGACACGCAGGACCGTTGCTAACAGTCGATGCACTGCCGTGACTCCGAAAATATCCAACACGGACAAGCGCGGTCGCCACCATGCTGGTGCAAACCACGGAGGTAACTGATGAAAGCCTTTGCCGTTTTCAATTTCGGCTAATCCAGGTGGCGGTTGATTACCCACGCCATCACTCGCCTCTAAATACGCGCGCACCGCATCCAACACGCGAGCAACAATTTTCGCTGTGCCCGCAGCGCGACCACGAAAATAAGCGCCATCACCTTTCCCATCACCCGCACACAGTCCGGCGATGCGATCTCCGACCTGATCGGGGTCCGTAAAGCCGTACAAAGGATTGTACGTATGAGACGTTGCAGGATTGGCAAAATCGACACAGTAAAATGGCACGCCTGCTTGCTGAGCGGCTTGTTCCATTCGTTGGCGAAACGTGGGATCACCCTTGGGATCAATTACGATAACCGGCGCTTTAAATTTATAGACTGCCTGTAATGACACGAGTTCCGCAATACGAGTTTTTCCACGCTTCGTCATGCCATAAATGAGCATGTGCACATTGAGGTCATACTCATCAATCGTGATCGGTCCGATTTCTTTCCACTGAATGCCCGCAATGCGATTGTCACCTTTCGTCTTCGGATCCTGCGTCACCGCGTCGCCATCCATGCCCGCCATGTCGCTGAGTGCCAAGGCATGACGACGTTGCCAGGAGGCACCTTCTCCCAGATAAATTTTGCCCGGTGGTGCCGCATTTATTAAATCGCTGATGGTCATGGTCGACCAACGACATCGGCCCAGTTCTCGCCAATGACGACGTTGCTTAATGACTTGATACCAGCATGCGCCTGCGAGAGCGGCTGAAGCCGCGCCCAGAAAGCATTGTCCGAGTAAAAAGGTTGGGATGACCAACCACGACGCGGGAGCAAACAGCGCACCGGCGCTAGAGAACAACGCGGGTGCAATAAACGATGGGGTTGTGCGTGTCATTATTATAACCTTGCTGCGGTTACAGCGCGAATGGGGTAGAGCATGAAAAGGGTGATGAGCACCATCGGCACCAAATATGGGAGGACCGTGCAAGCAAACGGCAGCGCTAAAATAATTCCGGTAAGAAATACGGCGAATCCGGCCAGCCAACTCCAGGTCATGCGCTGAGAATCCGTCGCCGGTTCACCGCGACCAAACAACACCCAGGAACGGCGACGACCCAATAACCAAACCGCAAACATAAATGGCAGTCCAGCAATCACGATGCCCAGCAACGCCACGGAACGCATGCCCACTAATACCAACCATGGTCGCGCCATCGCCATCGTTTTGTGACTCATTTTTTCTAAACTCGCGTTGATCGCTCCGACCACATTTCCATTTTCGACCCGCTCTTCCTGATATCGATCTCTTGGCTGCGCCTGTGCTAACCACCAATCGGTGGTGTGCGCTTGCCCTGGGCAACGGTTTGCAAAATCAACTTCTGCATCAATGGCACGCATCACGGCATTATCCGGCAGACCAACCAACGAGCGACCATCAGGCAAAGTGATCAGCAGGCTCACCAACAAACCCAATAATAAAAATCCCAGTGCCTGTGATAATAATTTAATCAAATAAACGAATTCCGTCATGTCATCGCTCCCGCTGTGATGGTGTTCTGCGTTGAGGTTGACGCGATGAATCGTCTAAGCGTTCCACCGCATCAGTGCCTTTAAATCCTAAACGATCTGCTCGCCAACGCTCGCCATCTACCAGGCCTAAATAATAGCGTTGCCGTCCACGATCTGATTGTTCCTGATAAAGACAGAGGCCTCGCTCGCTGAGTGCCTGAGCGAATCCGCTGACGGTTCGTTTATTTGGTGGCAATGCATCGAGTACCACGCGCGCATCACGAGCAACGGTATCTTTGACCGTGACCTCATTGCGTTGATGTGCGATGTAACCCGGTCGATCCGTGGGCCGTGTTTGAGCGCGGGATGATTGCCGCTCTCGCGTTGGTAACGGTGTGAGCGAATAATCGCGCTCAACGGCACGGTCGATCTCCACTGCCGCCATGCGGCTGAATTTCGCATGATACACATAGCCATCACGATTCGCACGAATGGCCACGATATGATCGTGTGGATTTTGTTTCGCATCAGCGGTGCGATGCGCAATCACCACCACATCCCACTGATCAGCATCCGGTTTGGGCAACGGTTCATGACCACGTTTTAACCGTTGTGCATTCACTTTGGACCAGTCGTCTTCTAAGTGACGACGGAAAATATCATGGGCAATCGCTCCACGTTTTTCGTGCGTCAATCCGGCTTCGATGTCGGCCTGTTGATAGCTAATCGACCAATGCAAAACCGGATGCGATAGGTGCGCTGATGCTGCCCGACTCGCAGCAAACTCCTTTGACAATTCGCGCGCATTTTGCCCCGTCATGGTACCGCCAATGATCTCTGGATCCTGATCTTTTTTCAGACAATAATCTAATAATTTTCGCACGCTTTTCCCTCCGCGATGTTGCTTGGTAATCATCAAACTCTCCAGACGCCTGGCTTGGTTGAAGCTGCTGGTGTGGTCGGGGAAACTGCCGCAACGCGTGGTGGAACTCCCGCCGCAGCGTCACTCATGGGAACGCCCGAATCATGACCAATGAGCTTGCGCCGCAGCATCACTACGGCGCGTGATGCCTCGCGAATTAATTCCCAATCTTCAGTGCTTCCTTGTCCACTATTAATGCGGCGCAGGGCCTGATTCAGATTCGATCCGATTCCACGTAATTGTGCGTTGGTGTCTTGATCAATCTGTGCCGGTGGTGGAGTCACCTGCACGGCGAATACGACATCACGAATCCACGCGCCAACCGTGGCATAACCAGCCAATGCCGCCTTGGTATGCAGGTCGCCCAGCTCCGCTTCGGTCACGCCGAAGCCAGTCGTTTTAATTCGCGGCTGTCGACCTCTAGCGAGACGGGGCATGATGACGGCTTCGTTGGAAATGATTGGCGATGTAGCGCGATGCCTGCGGCAAAAGAGACAGGCATCGCAGATCGAATTTCAACCTGGGGGATGCAAGGGGAGGTGAAGACCCCCTGCCAAGCGCACCGATTAGCCAAGCCGGAAGGCTTAGGCTTAAGCGGTGCACAGCTTGCTCGCCGGACTGACGATGACGGGATGAACAATTGGATCTGAACGCGTGGTGGCGAAGCGACGGCAGGTCACCGCCTGCGCGCCAGCGCTGGCGATGACCAACGGAGCGCAGCTGCCACTGCGGGCAGGACAATGGTTCATCCAGACGGCGGCTGAACGGCAGCTTACCGAAACGCATCGACGGCACATAAACATGCGTGTTCATGGTACCATTTTCGCATCGAGTGGGTCGCGATTTTGTAGCGCTGAGGGCTCTTGTTCGTCGAGCCCAGTAATCACCACGGGCAAGTGCTCATCGTGACGAGCCGCACGCAAACGCGACGAAATCCAACGCGCTACATAAGCAATTGATTCAGCTTGGAGCACTGCCTCTGCAAGCACGTCATCATGACGCTGACGTCGCCGTTGCCCTAACGCTCGCTGCGCGTCCTGTAATTCTTTTGCTACATCCAGAGCGAGCGTATTGAGCAGGCCCAATGCAACGCTCATGGTTGCTGATGTCGCTGGCGTTTCTGTCGCCAGCACGGCGCGAATAATATGTGATTTCATACGACAAACAGTCGTATGAAGACTCGTTTAATTGTCGCGATAAATCTTACTAGTCTATGCGCATCCATGCGCATCCATACAAATTAAGGGTCTGTAATTTGGGGTAAAAACTGTTAACTGCAGGCCGCCAACGGTACGCGAAATTGAAATGAACCACGCACCCATGTTGTTACCGACTCACGATAACAACCTTGCGATTTCGCGTAGCCTTGCGTCGTGAGTAAAGATTCGTGACCAGCCCACGCTGCAACTTGAATCGCATTGACGTCCATAGCTAACATGAGACTCACCCACGTGTGACGTGTACTATGTGGTGTTCGACCTCCAGGGGGCACTCCGCAACGACGCATAAAGTCCTTAAATCGTAATCCGTGTGTTTTCCCTGGACTATCACGGTCTTTTTCGTCGGAAATAATAAATCCGTCTGATTTTCGATGTGGCTGCAAAATATCTGCTAATTCACCGAGAAACGGGACATAGCGCTCTTTACCCCGCTTTAAATCGTAGACACCTGGCTGGCTGCATACTTCGATAACGCGTTGTTCCCACTTCACATCTTGCCAACGGAGATGCATGGCCTCGCCAATGCGACAACCCGTATAAATCATCAGAGCAAAACATAAAAAATACGGGTCAGATTCTCGTAACGTGTTAACCATCGCCCGTAATTCCCACAATTGAAACGTTTCTTTATTTTGTTTGGTGACCGTCGCCATTTTTAACCCGGCAATTGGATTAAAGGTCAATCGACGAGTATCGATGGCATGACGGACAATGGACCGAATTTCCTGTAACCATCGATTCCGCGTATAGGCAGTCACCGTCATCACAGTATGCCGATGTGCAGCAAAGGTTTTTCCCTGCTCTAAAAATCGCCGGACAAGAATAGGAAAATTAGGAGCCTTCATGTCGCGTGCTCCCAACTCAGCCAAAGCATCGACCACACGTTGGTATTCTTTCACGTACTCTGATGAACGACCGGCTGCAGCAATCAAGTCGACCATTTCTTGCCCAATCGTCTTCCAGTCTGCCTGAGCTGCCGTGTCTTGCCCAGTAAGATAACGAGCGGCAGTGAGTCGCCCCCACTGTTTGGCTGCAACCATCTGGCCATCAGCAAACGATTTTGAGAGACGTTGACGTGTTTGGGGGTCATAGACCACAACCTCCCATCGTTTTCCCTTCTGCTGGCCTCTTTTCAGCCATAGATCGCGAATCGAAACACCCATGATCCCGCTGTTCGCATTTTTTGGCATATTTATCCCCTTTTTTAGGTTTTGAGTCCTAGATTAAATGACTTCGTGAATGACCGGAAAAAATGACCGGATTAGACCTTGTATTTCGCAAGCTAAAATTACTAAATATTATGATTTTCACCGGTGAATTTAGCGGTTTTCCCTTTTTATTTTTATTACACGGACGTTTGTGGACGCATCCACAATAGATCCACAAACACATAGCCCTTTTTAGATTAGCAAAGGATGGCATACCCTGGGCATAATATCGATAAAACGCTGATAAAAACAACATTTCAGCTATTCTATGCGGATCTATGCGAGTCCATATAAAATCCAAATGCCAAACTTTTAATCTGTGGGTCCTGGGTTCGAATCCCAGCGAGCGCACCATATAAGCCCCTGCAAGATAGTAACTTGCAGGGGTTTGTTTTTGGGTGGTTGAAGGCTTGTGGTTTCTGATCCTACCCTGCTCCTGCCTTGGAGGGAAATGGGCACATTGGTGTGTTGAAGACATTTTCAATGGAAAGCATTTACCAGCATGAGGCCATCGGTGAATTGTTTTGGCCATTGGTGCAGATGAAGTGCCCGCAGATCCTAAGCCTACTGATGACATATCGGCCATGATGAAGAAGGCTGAATGCGACGATGCTGACGCGCAATGCAGACTTGGACTTCGTTACTCGAGTAGCAGAGGCATTCCCAAAGACGATGCCCAAGCGTATATGTGGTACAAATTGGCGACTGTCAAAAATTCAAATGCCGTGAACATATGGACTAAGTTTCCAAAAAAAATGACTCCCGAACAAATCGCAAAAGCGGAACGTTTATCGCGGGAATGGAAACCCACCAAGACGAATAAATAAAATTACCTTAACGAATATGCCGCCATTAAGAATAACCAATACCCAGAGACATGTAAGATTCGCAATTCACACGATGTTTAAAATAAATCCGGTTTTTATCCTGGACTCAACTTGTCAAAATCTCTTTTTCACGGATCCTCTCATTCGCTTTTACCGTAAAACATGATCTAAATCCGCTGCTTTTCCCTATAATTTTACTATCATCATTGGCATTCTTCTCTGTGCGCCTCAGCCCGTCATATCGTTGAATAGTCCTTGATTGCTCTAGCGACTCAGGCTGTCTATGCTCTGCCGCCATGCACCAACCATTATTTCTTGCTGCCATTTTTTCATTCACTTTCTCTTTCACCACACTCCTCGCTGCGGCTGACATTGACGTCTATTTATTGGCTGGCCAATCCAACATGGATGGGCGTGGGAAAACCACGGAATTGGATGCGGCATTACAAGCACCCATGACCAATGCGCAAATTTGGTATCGCAATCCACTTGCCGATAGCGCAGGTTGGAAGCCATTGGCTCCTGGGTTTGGCATTCCGCCTGGGCACAAAAATGGGCTTCCTGGACCGACGTTTGGTCCTGAATTGGGTTTTGCGACGGCGCTACTCCAAAAAAAACCACAACAGCCGCTCGCTTTTATTAAGGGCTCCCGAGGTGGTTCTTCCATGGAAGAATGGTCGCCTGGAACCGCTGGCGATGCGCAATCTTTTGGCCCCCTCTACCGGAGTTACATGGAGACCATCGCCATGGCCAAAACGGCTCTGGAGCAGCAAGGCCATAAACTCACCATTCGTGCGCTGCTGTGGCACCAAGGCGAATCTAATGCGAAAGACACGACGGAAATATATCAAGCCAAGCTCGTCAATTTTATTAACCGCATCCGAGCAGATTTGACGTTACCAACCTTGCCCGTCTTTGTCGGCGAAGTCATCGACAACGGTAAACGTGATAGTATTCGCGCGGCACAAAAAGCGATTCCGCAAGTGGTCCCGCACGTGTATTTCGTTCACGTTGATG
>SYDV01000508.1 GCA_005801395.1 Planctomycetia bacterium
ATCGCGAAGAGGTCTTGGCGAAACATAAAGAGTATAAATTAGTAAATGGTACGGAAAGAAACCTGGCATATAGAAAATTAACCGCCAGCGATCCGCGTACCGCGTTGTTGCTGGCGTCTGTTTTTAGCGAAGAAGGATCGAACAAGCCCGGTGGTACTCCCTCGTTAGCACCGAGATTAGTTGGTCGCATTGAAGTTGCGACGAAACTAGCGGACCATGTGGTGCGTATCTATTTGAATGAAGGTGAAAATTTTACCCTTAATTACACCTCGGCTCCCCCATGGGTCGGTGGCGCGGTACCTGTTATTCAAGTTGGTAAAGAACGCATCACGGTTGGTGAAGCGATGTATGTGCATCAAATGACCATTAATGGGCCGATTACCGAGGAATGGCCGCCAAGGGGGCATGTCGCATTATTGGGCGCGGGAGAAAAACCAGTCAATGATAGCGAAATGCCTAATCGCATACGTCATTTCTTGGAGAGAGCGTTTCGTCGTCCGGTTAGCGATAATACCGCGAGCATTTATACCTCTTTATTTGCGGCGGAACGAAAAGTTGGAAAATCGACGGTTGAATCTATGCGTTCAGTCCTTGAAGCGGTCTTGTGTTCGCCTCGTTTTTTATTCACCTATGACGATGTCTCGGATGAGTCATATGATATTGCTTCACGGTTGTCATATTTTTTATGGAATTCGACACCAGATTCGGCTCTTTTAGATTTGGCGAAATCGAAACGGCTGAAAGAGAAAAATGTTATCACAGAACAAGTCAAACGCATGCTGGCTGACCCGAAGGCACGACGCTTTATTAATGATTTTGTCGGTCAATGGCTAGAAACCCGCAAGGTCGGACGAATGGCACCAGATCCGAAACTGTATCCATCGTATGATAGTGATTTAGAAGACGCCATTCGCGAAGAACCGGCAGCGTTTTTTGCCGAAGTACTCAAGCATAATTTATCAGCACGCACCTTTATCGATTCTGATTTCCTTATGCTTAATGAACGTCTCGCCGAGCATTATGGCATTTCGGGTGTGCGTGGTGCTGAATTTCGTCGTGTTCCGAATTCTCTGCCTGATCAACGCGGGGGCATCATGGGACACGCGAGTATGCAATTAATTACCTCGAATGGCACGCGTACATCGCCTGTGGTGCGTGGAGTCTGGATGTTAGAAAATGTGTTGGCTTCTCCACCGGCACCACCACCACCCAATATTGAGCCATTAGAGCCAGATGTTCGTGGCGCAAAAACCATACGTGAAATGTTGGCTAAACATCGCGAAGTTGAAACCTGCGCTGACTGCCATCGTAAGATTGATCCACTCGGTTTTGCCATGGAAAACTTCGACGCGATTGGGAGTTGGCGGACGGTGTATGCCATAAAAGGCAAACCGTCTAAAGGTCTTCCCGCCATTGATGTCAGTGGCCAATTGCCAAATGGCACTAAGGTTAATGGTTTCCAAGAATTAAAGAAATCATTGAGTGATAAACCTGATCAAGTGATGCACGCTATTGCGGATAAGTTACTGATTCACGCAATGGGACGACCATTAGGGATTGTTGAACGCAGTGAACTTGATCGGGTCGTTCATGAGGCGAAAAAATATGATTATCGTCTGGTAGATTTTATTGCGTCATTATGTGTAACCGACATTTTTATCTTTGGCGGAAAATAAAGAGGTCAGCGTTTTAGGCCGTGCATTCAAGCAGAGCGATTTGGCCGCATTTACGAAACGTTTCACGCGAATGGATTTTAAGGGATTCCCTGTAGGAATACGCGACACGTCGCCAGCGTTCGGATAACTTTTTCATTTGTATGGGCATAAAAACGTACGTTGGCGCCGTTAAAACACCCCGCTAAGCTTTTACGCATTACCACAAGTTAAGTGAGGGCGGCAACTATGCGTGGAGGGCAAACAATCTTATTGTTATCAGCAATGTTACTCGGAGCCGTGTTCACGGTATCTGCCGCTGAAGGCAAACGACCGAAGGTGGTGGTTATCTTAGTCGATGACAGGGGGTTTAGCGATATTGGTTGTTACGGAGGCGAAATAGCGACGCCGAATTTGGATGCCTTGGCGAAAAACGGAGTGCGATTTTCCCAGTGTTATAATACCGGTCGTTGTAGCCCGACACGGGCAGCATTGATGACGGGACTTTATCCGCATCAAGCTGGCATGGGTCATCTAGATAACAAAGTGGTCGCAGGACACGCTGGTTTTCAAGGTAAATTGGCGGACACCAGCGTGACCATGGCGCAGGTGTTAAAAGAAGCAGGATATTTCACCGCGATGACGGGGAAATGGCATTTAGGCCAGCAGCACGGGACGCCTCCGTGGAAGAGTGGTTTTATGCGTTCACTGAACTTGTTAGCGGGCGGAAATTATTTTTACAACCAAGGTGGTGGGAAAGGCGGTGCTAAATTGTATTTAAATAGCGCCGAAAAGGAGGCGGATGATCCGCAATTTGGTAAGTGGTATGGCACGGATCTGTGGACGGATTATGGGTTAAAATTTATCGACGAAGCGAAACAGGCACAGCAACCATTTTTTCTTTATGTAGCTCACGTTGCGCCACATTTTCCTTTGATGGCACCGCAGGCTGATATCGATCGTTATCGCGGTAGATATAAGGTTGGTTGGGATGTGCTCAGAGAACAACGCTATCGTCGACAAGTTGACATGGGATTGATTGATGCGACCTGGCCACTGACTGAGCGTGCAGAGAGCTCACCGGCGTGGGATTCCTTAAGCGTTGAAGATAAAGATCGGTTTGATCACATGATGGCCATTTATGCGGCGGCAGTCGATGTGATGGATCGCAATGTAGGAAAATTAGTAGCTGGTTTGCGTGAAAGTGGCGAATTGGAAAATACGATTATTTTATTCATCAGTGATAATGGGGGTAATGCCGAAAGTGGACCCAATGGGAAATACGATGGCCCGGAGAAGTCTGGTGGACCGAATTCAAATATTTTTATCGGACAAAATTGGGCGACGCTCAACAATACTCCGTGTCGCAAATGGAAACATTACGTCCATGAAGGTGGGATAGCGACACCGTTAATCGCCCATTGGCCGAAGGGCATTGCGGCTTCACGTCAGGGCGTTTTAGAATCGCAACCGGCGCATGTCATTGATATCATGCCAACGGTTTTAGCGGTAACGGGAGCATCTTATCCAAAGGAGCGTAACGGTGTGGCGGTAGATCATTTTGAAGGTGTGAATTTATTGCCAGCCATGGGGGGAGAACTGCTTAATCGACCTCAACCCATTTTCTTTAATCATGAAGATAATCGCGCTGTGCGTGAGGGGAAATGGAAATTGGTAGCGCTACAGGGAAAACCATGGGAATTGTACGATATGTTAAAAGATCGAACGGAAAAAAACAATGTGGCAGAGACTCATACCGAGGTGGTGGCACGTTTATCCCAGGCCTATGATGACTGGGCGGTGCGCACGCGGGTCGTGATTCCAGGTCTAGAGGACAATAAAGAGAAAAAGAAGAAAAAATGACACGGCGATTTACCCCTTTGCCAACGAATCAGCGCGCCTGGGCGACCGGACTCTTGCTGTTGATTGGTGTGTTGGCGCTGGCGGCTGCGCAGCAGCCGAATATTATTATTATTCTCGCCGATGATTTGGGTTATTCGGATCTTGGTTGCTATGGTAGTGAAATTGAGACGCCGAATCTTGACGGGTTAGCTGAAAACGGTGTCAGGATGACAACCTGCTATAATTCGGCGCGTTGTTGTCCGACGCGCGCTTCATTAATGACGGGATTATACCCGCATCAGGCAGGTGTCGGTTCGATGAGTAATGATCTGAGTGCAAAGCTAGGTCCGGCTTACACGGGGCGTTTATTACCATCGACGGTGACCTTGCCTGAGGTGTTAAAGCAGGCTGGATATGCGACCTACATGGTTGGTAAATGGCATTTGGGTAAACCCGGTCCCATAAATCGCGGGTTCGACGAATTTTACGGATATACGGAAGGACATTCGCAAGATCAGTGGGAAGCTAAAAGTTATCAGCGTTTGCCAGCTGAGCGGGTTTCAGAAATTACTCCGAAAGGAGATTTTTATGCGACCGATATTTTTAATGATTATGCTGTAGAATTTATTCGCTAAGGTCAGGCGACTAAGAAGCCTTGGTTTCTGTACCTCGCGCATTCCTCTCCGCATTTCCCTATTCAAGCACCGAAAGCTTCAATCGATAAATATGAAGCACGTTATCGCGCTGGTTGGGATGTGCTGCGTGCGCAGCGATTCGCCAAACAACAGGCGATTGGTTTAGCCACGGATACGTGGCAATTATCGCCTCGTTCATTGGTGCCAGTCGATACGCCCGCCATTTCAAATGGGTATAGTGGGAAAGAAAATCCCGCGTGGGATAGTTTACCCGAAGACCGTCGCTTTGATTTGGCACGGCGCATGGCGACTTTCGCTGCGATGGTCGATCACCTTGATCAAGGTGTTGGCCGAATCGTGCAACAGCTGCGCGATAGTAAGCAGCTCGACCAGACGTTGATTATTTTTCTGAGTGATAATGGCGCGTGTTATGAATGGGGGCCATTTGGTTTTGATGGTGTCTCGCGCAAAGGCACAACCACTTTGCATGGTCGTGAGCAACTCGCTGAAATAGGACAGGTTCATACGCATCAATCGTATGGCAGCGCTTGGGCGAATCTTGGCAACACCCCATTTCGAAGTTATAAACACTTTACCCATTAAGGCGGCATTTCGACGTCATTAATTGCTCATTGGCCGCAGGGTCTACCGCAAGCTAAGCGCTGGGAACGTACGCCCGTGCATGTTATGGATTTGATGCCGACGTTGTGCGATGTCGCACAAGCTAATTATCCGAAGAATAATAAGGGTGTGGCGATTCAACCACCGTCGGGACAAAGTATTTTACCTGTGCTGCGCGGTGGCACGTTGGCTGATCGTGATTTGTGTTTTGAACACGAAGGAGCTCGGGCATTACGTCACGGCGATTGGAAGATTGTTTGGGGAAAACGCTCGACCACACCGATAAGTTGGGAACTCTATAACCTGACAAGTGATCCCGTTGAGTTAGTCGACCTTGCGAGTCAGTATCCTGATTTGGTGCAAGCGATGTCGGCACGTTGGTCTCAGTGGGCTGATTTAGTGGGTGTTCATCAAGCTAAAACGACTGTGCCTTAGTCCAATGCTATTAAGCTAAGGAGCAGACCACATAAAAGGCGTTAACATGGAGGACCAGAGAACCGGTGGGGAAGAAATGCCTTGGGCGGTTATTTACAAAAATACGCATAAATACCCGTTCTTTTTAGTTCTGAACGCCTTTTTTTTAGGATTCCTCCGGTCCTCCGGTTCTCCATGTGAATAATGCCTTAGCTTAAGAGCATTGGCCTGTAGCCCAAAATAAGGCTTTCTTGGTGTGATGTTGGCTCCTTGGATTGTGGGGTATTTCTACATCAGCATTTCGCGCTTTCTTTGGTATGTATAGCTATACATGGAGCAGGCATGCTGATTAACCAAAAGACTCGTACACAGTTTGCACGTCCACTTGTTTTGTTATTGCTGTTAATAATTCCGGTCATGGCGGCCACGACGCCCAATATCCTTTTTATTATCGCAGATGATTCGTCATGTCACTGGGGGCAGACTTATAACTGTTCCTGGGTACAGACGCCGCATATTGATGCCTTAGCAAAACAGGGGATCGTGTTCGACAATTGTTACACTCCGACTTCAAAATGTGCGCCGTCGCGCGCGTCGATTTTGACGGGACGTAATCCGTGGCAATTAGAAGAAGCTGCGAATCACATGTGTTATTTCCCTTCAAAGTTTTTGTCGTTTGGTGATCGTTTAGCGGCATCGGGTATCTTAGGCGGATCATTGGGTAAAGTTTGGGGGCCAGGTGAAGCGAAAGATACAGCAGGTGGCACGCGTAATTGGGGAATGAAGGTTCAAAAAGCGGGTAAAGAATCTGACCCGGGCGCTGGGCTCACGACTTTTTTACAGACACGCGCAAAAGATCAGCCGTTCTTTTTTTGGTTCGGAAGCCAATATCCACATCGCAGCTATAAAAAAGATTCAGGCATAGATGCGGGTAAAAAAATAAGTGACATTGATCACGTTCCGAGATATTGGCCAGATAATGAAATTGTACGCAGAGATATGTTAGATTACGCCCTTGAATTGGAGGATTTTGATGCGCAGGTTGGATCATTGATGAAAGCGTTGGAAGCAAGCGGCGAAATGGACAATACCGTTGTTATTATCACTTCTGATCATGGCATGCCATTTCCTCGCGTCAAAGGCCATACTTATAGTGATGCGCATCGCGTGCCGATGGTCATTTCCTGGGCGAATGGTTTACAACAAAGTGGTCGTCGAGTGAAGGATCACATTAGTTTTGTCGATTTAGCGCCAACTTTTTTGGCACTTCAGCAAGTGAGTGCCGGAAATATGGCTCCTATAACGGGGCGTAGTTTTGTTGATTTGTTGTTGAATAAGCCTGAAGTGGTTCGTGATTATGCCTTGATTGGACGTGAGCGAAATGACTGGGGTCGCCCAGGATTGCAAAGTTATCCTGTACGCGGAATGGTGACCGATGGGCACTTATTGGTGCTCAATTACAAATCCGATCGTTGGCCCTGTGGTAATCCGGAAGCTGACTATCCAGATACCGATGATAGCCCAACCAAAGCTTTGATTTCAGCAGGTCGGGAAAATCCGGCGATGAAAGAATTCTGGCATCATTGTTTTGGTCTACGTCCGGAAGAGCAATTTTTTAATCTAACAACCGATCCAGATAATGTGAAAAATTTAGCCGCCGATCCGGCTGCGATGGGAAAAAAAGAAGCGATTAAGGCTAAGTTAACCACCATTCTTACTCAACAACAAGATCCGCGTGCGAGTGGGAATGGCGATGTCTTCGATGCTTATTTACCGACTAGAGCGGAGTGGATTGGAAAATTTGAGCAACTCAAGGTAAAGTAATAAAAAAGTAGAAAATAGATTCAGTCGAAGATATTATTGCGTTATGCGCTTGACCCCATCGCTACGTAGCCATTCGATGATTCCTGGGAATACGGATTCATGATAGCCATAATCACCGTTTTTTAATTCGTCGATGGCGTCGTCCACGGACCATTTTTGCTCGGCAATGCGCCAGGCGGCAATGACTAAGCCCGTACGATCTGCTCCGTGCCAACAATGGATGAGTATCGGTTTTGGTGCGGTCTTAATAATGTTTAGAGCTTGTTTAACGGCGACGGCGTCGACATGGCCAGCGTTCATTTTAATGCGATAGACTTGCAGGGGCAATCCTGCGGCTTCGTCGTCACTACGGTGATATTCCCGAAGCGATAACACTGAACGTATACTTAATTGTTCATGCGTTTGTTTTAAATCTTTCGCCGATGGTTGAGATGATCGATAAATATAGGGGGTTACACAGTGCAGATTTTCAAGCGACGTGCCGATGACTGGTTGCGCCCAGGTTGATGGTCGCACGCGAGCATTATTACCCGCACCACCACAACCAAACAAGATCAAGAAACAAAGCAGCAATACAAGCGAACGCATGGTTTGAGTCAGGCGAAGTTTAAACACGGCGTTGCTTATGGAGTTGCTCAAGTAATTTGGCGGGTAAATCGCAGGCACTGCCACTGACCGTAACTTCGTTTAATCCTGATGGCTGTCCCAAACGTGCGCGTGCAAACCAGCGGCCTTCTCGACGCTGAGCAAAACAGCCAAGTGGCAATGAACAGCCACCAGCTAGTCCGGCGAGTACGGTGCGTTCTATCGTGACCGCCGTTGCCGTTTCGGGGTGATGTAATTCGGATAGTAATTGCGAGGTGCGTTGGTCGTTGGCGCGGCAGTCAACGGCAACCGCGCCTTGCGCTGGTGCAGGAGTGCAAACGTCCCAAGCATCTAACGGTGCTGCGTTTGCTTGGCGTAATAAACCTAAACGTTTTAGCCCGGCGTACGCCATCAGTGTCGCCGCTACATCGCCAGCGCGAACTTTGCGCAGGCGTGTTTCGACATTTCCGCGAATTGAGGTGAATTGTAAATCGGGACGCAGGTGCTGGAGTTGTGCTTGGCGTCGTAAGCTGGAGGTACCGACTAACGCACCCTTTGGTAAAGCGGCGATACTGGACGCGCCCACTAAAACATCGCGTGGATCGGCACGTTTTAATATTGCGGCGACATATAAACCGTCGGGTTCATCGGTGGGTAAATCTTTCATGCTGTGTACGCCAATATCAGCGCGACCATCGACTAAAGCTTGCTGTACTTCTTTAACAAAAATCCCCACGTTACCCATTTTGTATAATGG
>SYDV01000037.1 GCA_005801395.1 Planctomycetia bacterium
ATTATCTGTCCTGGGACTATTCTGCGTGCTTGGCACGAATTTAACGGCGGTCGAAACTGGTGTTGGTGCGGTTGCGATAACCGATGCCGAAATTATTTTTGATGGCTCACGGGCGATGTTGGATGATAAATGGACCTACTGGGAAGGCCCGCGTTTTTCTTCATCATTGCCTATTAAATGGCAGATAGTGAATGAACCAGTTGGTGCAGGAACGGTACTGATGACCGATGATCCAGCAGCAGCCGGGGGAAAATATGGCGCAGCTGACGTCGTGACGAAAAAGCTCTATCGTGACTTCCGTCTGCATATCGAATTTTTAGTAATGAAGGAAGGCGGTAATAGCGGGGTTTATTTACAAAATCGCTATGAAATCCAGGTATTAGATGGCGATAAAACGCCACATGGTATGGGTGCAATTATTAATCAAACCGAATCTCCTTATCATGCGTATGCGGGCACGGGAAAATGGAATGCCTACGATGTTAATTTTCGCGCTGCGCGCTTTCTGGACGGGAAACTTAGTGAAAAGGCTTTGGTAACGGTGTATTTTAATGGAATTAAAGTTCACACCAACGTGCGCATAGATAAAGTACATGGCGGCCCCAATTCAGGCATTGATGGTGGTAACAATAAAGGCAGTGGCATTACCGATGTTCCAGGGGGTATTAAATTGCAGTGTGAAGGCCACGACGTGCGCTACCGCAATATTTGGATCAAAGAGTTAAACCTTGCCGAATCCAACACTGATTTCTAGCGACGATTCAGCGCTGCAATTTTTATCCTGTGCTGATGGCGACGACCTTCAGCGACAGATCGCTAGTTGGCTGACGTTAGATCCCGCTCCATTTGCGTTGGTCTGTGGAATTGCCAGTCGTATGGAAGAAGGTCGTTGGTGCGGGATAATCAAGCGAAATGGGCAACCGTTGGTGGCACTGGCGCAAACCCCACCGTGGCCAGTTATTGTGGCTTCGCCATTACCGGCAGATGATGGTCTTGCCCAGGCCGTGGCTTCGGTATTGCGTGCGCAACCGTTGGCGGTGACCTTAATAAATGCTCCGCGTCCCTGGACGGAGGCGATTGCTCGCGAATTGAGAATCGTGGCGAATAAAACTCAGGGCGTGGCGCTTCATCGTTTAGAAGGACAGCCGCAATTACCGCATTCTGTCGCAGGATCAGCGCGGCCATTTCGCCTAAAAGAATTATCCTTATTACAAACGTGGTTGCACGACTTCGCTTGTGAAGCGACCCCGGAAGATCCTCAGCCATTAGTGCCGATGACGACATTGTTGGACATGCGTTTATCGGTGTACGCGTGGACGGTAGCTGATGAACCGGTGTCGATGGCCAGAGTTCAACGGCCATTTTGCGGCGGCTGGACGATAGGCCCGGTTTATACTCCACCGTCCCATCGTGGTCAGGGTTTTGGTGGTGCAGTCGTGCATGCGCAATGCCAACGGTTATTGACCGAAGGCAGCCGCTATGTGATTTTATATACGGATATGGCCAATCAGACGTCGAATAAACTGTATGCGCGTATTGGGTTTCAGCGGATTTTGGAGCAGCGGAGGGTGAGTTGGTGATTTTTATGTCCGAGGTCCGAGGTCCTATTTGGGTCCGGGGGTCCGGAGGTCCGGAAGTCTCACGTGATTGTTGATCTTTTGTTTCGTGGATGATTTTGTTGCGGCTGCAGAAAGGCTGGGGCCATTTTATTTAGTCGGCCTGTGCGGATGAGAATGGCTCCAGCCTTTCTGCAGCTGAAATATCGACGTTCGTTTATGCACAAATATGCGATCAGGCGGGACTTCCGGACTTCCGGACCTCCGGACTTCCGGACCCAAATGAGCCTCACTCACATCTCACAATTGGATGTTGGCGTTTATTTCAAATCAAGGACGAGAGAAATGCCAAATTCGACTTGATCAATTATTAGGTCCGAAACCTGGGCAATTCGATCGCCAAATCTGGACTTATCTATTGCCGTCATATGTGCGACGCAAATGACTGAGTCTTTCGGTAAATAGCCATCATCTTTTGAAATGAATACGTTCCCAGGAATATCGGAATAAGCGAGGCTGGAGGTAATGCCAATAACCACAATGGTATTAAAATTAGATCGGTTGATTACATTGGCCTGAATGACCAATACCGGACGGTTAAATGATGGCTCGCTGCCAATGTTCTCACCAAGGTCGGCCCAATAAATTTCACCCCGTTTAATCATCACCACGGCAGCCGCCGGAGGGTGTCGAGCGAGCCTTCGTGCATTCGTTCATTTTGAGTAATTTTAACCAATGCCGCATTGATTCTTTCCGTCACATTTTCATCACGATGGTGCTGAAGGTATTCAGCGAGGGCCTTCGCGTAAAGTTCTGATCTAGTCATATCCTGTTGTTGTGCATAGAGATCTGCCGCAGCATAGAGATTATCAGGGAGGCTAATTGCCGTTTTCATACTAAGTTTATACCGCAGGAGGATGCCTAAGTCAATCAACGGTAAAGGGCTGTCACATATGAGGAAAATTGAGTGGACAAAAAGTACGGGCGTGGTGGCAATTTACGGATTAAGGTGGGTTAAAGTACGGTTACCGGAAGACCGGAAATCATTTTATTAAACGATTTAACAGAGTCTTATTGGTTTGTTCTTAATATGACAGTCATCGGTTTCGTAGATATCGGAAGAGGTCGAATGCGCCTCCTGGCAATACCCAATTCAATAATGCCCCAACGTACCAATAAGTTACAGGAATAGTCGTTTCTGGATGAGTCAGATATAAAACAGACCGACTTATCGGGAATAGAAATAAGGAATATTCACCATTAGCATTTGGTTCGAATGTCATTATCCAAATGCAGATTGCAGCAATGGCCACAATCAAGCCGATTAGTGTATAAAAAAACATTGAGGCGTACGAGCGCAAGAGGTCAAACAAAGAACTTCCCCTATTTTCCCGCCCGCTCATCCCAGGCCGCCAGTGCTGCGCGTTGCACTTCATCAAACGTCATCCCGAGCGCCTGGGCAACGGCTAAGACTTGATCCGCTTCTGGTTTTGCGCGTTCGCTGCCGTCTGGTTGGGTTACGACTTTGATGGCGATGTCGTGTCCATCCACGCTGACGGTATCCATGCGGCGTGGTAATATGGTGCGGTTCATTAATTGATGACGCACACCGATGGTGCTGGAACGAGTCAGGACCATGGTGGTCATCGTGGTTTGTTGATGCGGATCGCATAACACGGTCAGTGCGTAACCTGGGCGACCTTTTTTCATAATAATTGGCGTGAGATACGCATCGCGTGCTCCGGCATTTATTAATTCTGAGATTAAGACGGCAAGTTGTTCGCCGGTGGCGTCGTCGATTTGGCAGCGAATTTCGCACACGATATCGCGCTGATCGGTCATTTCGCTAACGATACTCGCGCGCACGGCGTTAACTAATCCAGGAATTGTTTTGTGCCCAGCGCCATAGCCGACGCGGGTGCTGTTCATGACGATTTCTTGCCCCGGGTGGAGATACGAATTGGTTAAAGCCGTGATTAATGCGCAGCCCGTTGGCGTGGTTAATTCGCCGGTGACATCGGCAATTTGGCGGTGTGGCGCACCAGTGCGAGCCAGCATCGTGGCCACAGCTGGTACCGGTACAGGCATGCGACCATGTGCGCAATTCACGCTGCCATTTCCAGGCATAATTGCGGTTGAGATAATTCGGTCGATGTCTAATTGTTCGAGCAATAAACAACAACCAACAATATCCGCGATGGCGTCGAGCGAACCGACCTCGTGAAATTCAACGTCGTCGACCGACAAGCCATGAACTTGGGCTTCGGCTTCGGCCAGGGTGCGAAACACGAGGCTGGCACGTTGTTTGACGCGATCTGCTAATTTTGCCGTCGATAATAATTCGCGAATGACGCGGTACGGACGATGAGCGTGATCAATGACGGGTTTGCCGGTCAGCGATAATCGCGGCGTGTTTTCATCATGGTGATGATGATCGTGTCCGTGATGATGGTCGTGGTGATGGTTCGCAACATGCGCGGCTAACAGACGTTGATCCCAGGCTGCTGTTTGTTCGGCAAGAACATCGACCTGACGCGCGGAAATACCCGATAGCGAAACCTGTTTGGCCGTGATCTGAATCGGACCAAGACCGAGGCCGAGTAATTCCTCGTGTAGTTGCGACACGTTCCCACCGAGGTCAATTAACGCGGCCAACAACATGTCGCCAGCTATGCCGCTCGGCATTTCAATGAAGAGGGTGCTCATGGTGGGGCATATTGAACTGCGTCGGCGCGGGCAAAAGGGGGAGAATGTGCTGGGAGTGTCCGGAAGTGCTTGGGAGAGTCCGGAGGTCCTATTTGGGTCCGGGAGTCCGGAAGTCCGGAAGTCCGGAAGTCTTGGGCGATTGTTGAATTTCTTTTTCGTGGAAGATTTTGTTGCGGCTGCAGAAAGGCTGGGGCCATTTTAATCAGTCGGCATGTGTGGATGAGAATGGCTCCAGCCTTTTTGCAGCCGAAAAATATCACCCCACAAATAAGAAGGTCGTCGATCACGTGAGACTTCCGGACTTCCGGACTCTCCCAAGGGTTTCTAAATAGCGCGTAAATATGAGATCAAGTGTAATGGAATACATATCTGTAGCCGGATCAAATATATCTACAATTCACGATGGTTGACAATTTGGCCCAACGTAAAAATGCCCGTTATGAATAAACACATCGCTCAAGTTCTTTGCTTGTGGACCATTTTTTTTCTCATCGCTCGCGCAGAGACCGGCCCTGCGGTGTTACCTGAACCGAAACCGTTATATGATATCGTGGTGTATGGCGATTCATCCGGGGCAGTGGTGGCGGCGATTTCGGCCAAGCGTGAGGGGCGTTCGGTCATCTGGATAAATCCGACGAATTTTCCTGGGGGTATGAGTTCGAGCGGACTTGGTGCGACTGATTTTTTAGGTAAACAAAATACGTTTGGTGGCATCGCCTCTGAGTTCTACGCCGGAATTGCTCTCGCTTATGGGAAAGATTTTGTTCGTAGTTTTGAACTGCACGTTGGTAAGCAGGTTTTTGAGCAAATGATTTCCGCAGCTGGTGTGACGGTGATCTATAACGAAAGACTCGACCGCACTTCTGGCAAAGGTGTAACGATGGAAGGAAAGCGCATTAAGGCGATCACCATGTTGAGCGGTAAAGTTTACCAGGGAAAAATGTTTATTGATGCCACCTATGTTGGTGATTTGATGGCGGCTGCGGGTGTGACGTATACCGTAGGGCGTGAGTCGGAAAGCCAATATGGCGAAGATCTTGCTGGAGTTCGGCGCGGTGACACCAAGCCGCGCGTTCATTATGGACAAGGTGATAAATATCATTTCGTCAAAGTGGTTGATGCCTACGTAAAGCCGGGCGACCAAAGTAGTGGATTGCTACCGCATGTGTACTTGGTGGACGGCATTCAAAACGGTCAGGGCGATAAAAAAATACAGGCGTACAATTATCGCGTTTGTCTGACCACGGATCCTGCACTTCGTATTTTCATCGAAAAACCAGCGGGCTACCGTGAGCTGGACCATGAATTGCTACTGCGCAACTTTGACGCGGGCGATCTGCGGATGCCGGCCCTCATTGAGCCGTTGGCAGGTGAAAAGAAAAAAGTTGATTGGAATAATATGCACGCGGTGGGATCTGATTTCCCAGGTGGAAATTGGGAGTATCCAGAAGCCAGTTACGAACGTCGCCGCGAAATTGAGCAGGAGCATGAAACTTACATTAGAGGTTTTTTGTGGACGATGGCAAATAACCCGCGTGTGCCAGATGAAATTCGTAAAAAGACGGCGTCCTACGGATTACCGAAAGATGAATTCACTGACAATGGCGGTTGGCCGTGGATGATTTATATTCGTGAAGCGCGGCGCATGGTTGGTGATTACGTCACCACGCAACTCGATTGTGAGGGAAAACGCACCGCACCAGATCCCGTGGGATTGGGCTCATTTGGTATGGATTCGCATGTCGTACAACATTTCGTCACGGAGAACGGTAAGGCGCAAAACGACGGTGTGATCTGGCGCGTCCCGCCGAAGCCATATGGAATTTCTTATCGCTCCATCATCCCGCCCAAGGGCGAGTGCGAAAACCTGTTAACTCCCATCTGTCTTTCCGCGTCGCATGTTGCCCACGACTCGATTCGCATGGAGCCAGTCTTCATGGCTTTGAGCCAAAGTGCCGCCATCGCTGCCGGCGTAGCGATTGATAATAACGTGTGCGTTCAGGATGTCTCTTATCTACCACTGCGCGAAAAACTTGAAGCCGCAAAACAGATAGTGCGGCCTGAGCTATGGAAAGAACCAAC
>SYDV01000509.1 GCA_005801395.1 Planctomycetia bacterium
GCGACTTGTCAACCTGGCGCAAGGTGGATGAGCAATTAGCTAAAAACGAAATGCCACCTGAAGATTTTAAGCCTCATCTCAGTGATGCCGACCGTGCGACCTTGCGTGAGTGGTTAAATGCAACCGTAAAGGACGCCATCGCCGATGCGGTGAAAGTTAAAGATCCTGGAATCGTGCCCATTCGACGACTAACTCGCCTTCAATATCGCAACAGCGTCCGTGATTTATTGGGCCTACCCATTGATGTAGCGGAACTGGTGAGCCTACCCAGTGATAATGAACGCGGATATGACACTTATGCAGGAACCCTGAATATACCGCCATTATTATTTGAAAAATACCATGCTGCGGCAAAACAAGCACTGAGCGCTTTAACGCCAGATTCCGCAGGTTGGAAAATAGTTTTTATTGCCGACCCAGGAAAAACCTTAATCACACAAAAAGCCGCCGCACGGACCATCATTGCCCGTTTTGCCCGTCGTGCCTATCGCCGCCCGGTAGCTCCAGAAGAAAGTGCGCGCCTATATAAATTATTCGATACATTAGCCGCGTCTCGTTCATTCGAGGACTCCGTACGCACAACCTTGAGTGCGGTTTTGGTTTCACCCAATTTTCTTTTTCGTATCGAACAAGATCGCGGTGGGGCACGCGGCAAAGAGGCATATCCCATTAGCTCGTTCGATTTAGCAACTCGGCTGTCGTATTTATTATGGTCCACCACCCCGGATGATGAATTATCTCTGTTGGCTGACAAAGGCACGTTGACGCAACCCGCTATATTAGAGGCCCAAGTTATACGGCTTTTAGCCGATAATCGCGCCAGTGCCTTAAGCGAAGGTTTCTTTGCTTCGTGGTTGCAAATCGATCATTTGGACCGCGCTAGACCCATGCAAAGTAATTTCCCAACCTTTACTGAAACGCTCCGTAAAGCGATGTATGATGAAACCATCACCTTTATCAATGAACTACGAAAAAATAATGGTTCGTTACTCAATCTCTTACAAAGTGATAGCGTCTACCTCAACGAAGAATTAGCCAGTCATTATGGCATATCCGGCGTCACCGGCCCTGAATTGCGCAAGGTCACGGTTCCCCCAGGCGTGAACCGTGGTGGCATTTTAGGCATGGGCAGCGTCCTAACCATGACCAGTCACACGTATCGCACGAGTCCAACGCTGCGGGGTAAATGGGTATTAGAAGTACTACTGGGAACCCCGCCGCCACCGCCACCCGCTGATGTCGAACCAATTAGTGAAGACGCTACCCCTGGAACCGCGGCCAAATCGTTCCGTGATCAATTAGAAAAACATGTAACTGACGCGGCCTGCGCTAGTTGTCATCGCAAAATGGATCCGCTTGGATTTTCCCTCGATAATTATGATGCCATTGGTGCCTGGCGCGAATCCACCGCTGCTCGACCATTAGATACCAATGGCACCTTACCCACCGGCGAGAAAATTACGGGAGCCAGTGATTTACGCACCATTTTATGGAAAAATCGCAATCAAGTCATGCGTACCCTGATCAGCCAATTTTTGCTCTATGCCACGGGGCGTGATTTAATCACGGCGGATGAGGTGGTTGTGCAAGATGTTTTAACACGTCTCGATGCCGATGGACACCGGTTTTCTTCACTCATTATCGGGATTGTGACCAGCACCCCGTTTTTGCTGCGCGCACCTGGGAAATAAAAATGAACACCCTACCGCCAACTGTTGCGAAACCTGTGACGAAACCATTTGCCATGCGCCGCCGTCATTTTTTACAGGCGACTGGCGCACTGTTGGCCTTACCAATTTTTGAATCACTACCACTCGCAGCTGCTGAACCCGATCACCATGCTGGAGCACCTCCGCTACGACAATTTATTGTCACCGTTTCCGGCGGCACGGTGATTGAATCATGGAAACCGACGAAAGAGGGACCATTAGATAAATTACCGTCCATCTTACGCCCACTGGAACGACACAAAGCCGACTTATTAGTGCTCTCTGGACTTGGTCATCTCGGTAAACAAAAAGGCGGCGGCAATGCACATACCAACTGTGCGGGACTGCATTTAACTGGTGCCAATGAATTTGTTTGGGAAGGAAAAGTTCCCAAGTCGACCGTCTCTGTCGATCAAGTCGCAGCAGCCGCGGTTGCAGGCGAAACGATTTTGCCGTCACTTGAAATAGGACAGCCAAATGGCGAACAGACCTATTCATGGAGCGAAGCTGGCTCTACCGTTCCCTACGAGGGGGATTTACGCCAGGTATTTGATCGTTTATTCAAAGGTCGCGCGCCATCTGTACCACGTTGGTCGAAAGACAGCAAACGCACACCGGCACAACGTCCTCCTGCAGGGAAAAGCGACGGCGCCAACGGCGCTGCCACCGATGATCAATTGGTCATTGATCTCGTTTTACAAGACGCCAAAGCCCTACAAAAAAAACTCGGCAAAGCTGATCAACAACGCATCGGCGAATTTTTAGAGTCTGTTCATAGCTTAGAAACACGCATTGTTAAATTAGACCAACGCGCCATTGCCGAAGCCAATGACCGTGGAAATACACCGTCTAAAATTAAATTGCCTATTGATGGCGCAAAAGAATGGAAATTAAAATGGCGTGATGCTGATGTTGACCAACGTGCTGAATATATTGAATTGATGAGTACGCTCGCAATTCTTGCCATGCAAACAGATACCACACGCGTCGTAACCATGGCCATTGGCGACGATGGAGAATTATGGGATGGCGTCGTTACGGTGACGAATGAATTGCATCACCACACTTTGGAACACCAAGGTAACGCCAACCCAATAACCAAAGCCGATCCCTTATCGCGCGAAGCTTGTCGTCAAATTCATGAATGGTACACGGTGCAATTTGAAAAAATGCTCAGTAAAATGCGCGCCATCGATGAAATCGGCAATAGTTTACTCGACAACAGTATGGTCATGTACACCAGTTACATGGCCAATGGCGGACACGGCACTAAAGATTATCCCATCTTATTAGCTGGTCGCGCCAAGGGCACGATTCGCACGGGGCGTCATGTCGCTTACCCCCAAGATACTCCCGTTGCCAATCTTTACGTCGAAATGCTGAATCGTATGGGTGATCCGCGAACAGCTTTTGGTAATAGTTCTGGCCGACTCGGACAATTATAACAAATTGCATAGGACCTCATTCATGGCCGATGTTACACCTGCGATTAAACCCACCTTCGGCAGCTTTTTAGCGGTCGGCCGTATGGGTTTACGGATGGCCAGTAAAAATGGCACTCAATGGAGCGAGCCACAAATCGCGGACAAACCACACACGCTCGGCAGCATTGCCGCCGGCAACGGTTGCGCGGTCGCTGGCGGATTAAACGGCACCGGTGAAAATGTATATTATCGCAGCACCGATTTAACCACTTGGATCTTACAAAAACAAAAAAGCGACTACGTTTATATGTTACGCAACGTTGCCTTCGGCAGCGGTCAATTTTTGGCTATTTTATCTGGTGGAGTCAACGCCGAAGACGCTGGCACCATGCTATTGTCCGCCGATGGAAATGACTGGGGCGAGCGCTTTAAGCGAGAAAAACGTTCACTCAATAAAGCACTGTGGATTGGTGATAAATGGATTGGCATTGGAAATTTTGGATTGAAGTCGGTCTCAGTTAACGGTCGAGAGTGGAAAGATGCTGAAAATCAAGTCGCCGCCGACACGCTCATTGCTGTTGCCTATGGCAATGGCCGCATCGTGGGAGTTGGTTTGCACGGATTACGCATGTCGAGCAGCGATGGATTAAAATGGAGCGAACGACAAATGGGGGAAGAAGGCGAACATCTACACGCCGTCGTTTTCACCGGCAAAGAATTCGTCGCGATCGGCCTTGGTGCGACCTATACCTCCAACGACGGCCAAAAATGGAAACGCGCGCCAAACGAAAACGCCCCAGTGTCCTGCGCGTACGGCAATAATGTTTTTGTCGGCGTCGCCTACAAAGGCCGCATTGTCACGTCGAAGGATGGCATTGTATGGAAAGACTTGATTAAGGCACCCGATCACATTCAGGCTATATCATTTATTTAAATCTAACGCTTTATTTGCCGTGAAAAAACTGCGGACGTAAAAATTATGCGCGACGAAACCGCTAAGCGTTAGAAAGCGAACCCCACGGCCAAATGGATCGCGTATGGATGTTTTGCTCCTAGGCGGTCGCCGGGATTATAGGCACCATCAAGCCGAATCGGTCCAACTGGCGTGCGATAGCGCAATCCGCCGCCGAGGGCCTGTCCAGGTGGACCGCTGATAGACCACGGATTAGGGTCCACCATGCCGATATCATAAAACGTCGCGATTTCTATATTGGGATAGGCATATGAAAGACGCCAGCGCAGTTCCAAATTACCAACCAGACTAGTCAAACCGCCTTGGGGATCACCATTCGCATCGCGTGGGCCTAAATCATCTTTGGTAAAGGAACGCACGGTGTCTTCGCCACCTAAGAAAATACGTTCACCAATTGGCAAACTTTCGGTATCTAACGGTCTACGCGTGCGTCCACCAATATTGACCGTAGCAACTAACCACCTTTTCGGACTCACGTTGGCGCTCCAATTTCCATAGGTCTCAACAAATTGCACATCTGCACCAAGTGGCTTCGCACTTATATTAATCCCAATTTGTGCGTAAGTTCCCGATTCCGGATCGACTAACTTGGGCTCCCGCGTATCACGACGCATATGTAAACCAACCGTGCTCGTGGTGTATTGTCCAAGCTCTTCCTCTCCAGGAATGGGAGCGGTAACGCGATAATCTTCTGATTGTTTATATTCATACGTCACCCGACCTTCATAGGCCGCAGGATCAAATAAAGGACGCATCCGTTGATTCACGGCGAACGTTGCGCTGGATTCTTCTCGATTAAACGATGGTAATTCACGCTCGCTGTGTAACAGATCAACACCCACGCGTCGACCGGGACCTAATAAATAAGGATCCGATAATCCCGCTACTGTTTCCCAGCTCTTCATACTGGCGTGAACACCCGTATTGAAACGCAGGCCGCGACCAAAGAGATGCTCATCGACGTATTCTACACCGCCACGCAGTTGTTCATAACTGCCATAACCGACGGAAAAGTCGACGTGATGCGTCGGGTTTTCTTTTAAATTCACCACCACATCGGTATCCACTTGCTCATTGGCTTTGTTCTCCGCATGAGCCTCTGCCGGTTTCGTTTCTGATTTCACTTGGCGGTACAAACCGGTGAGGGTAAGCGCTGACATCGCTCCATCGAGTTTATCTTGCGACAAGGGTTCACCAACAACCACGTCACGTAAATGATGTTTAAAAAACGAATTACTTGTCCTTCCTCCACCAGCTTTAACGACTTCTTTCACCACGTGTTGCGGACCGCTCCTTACGTTTAACACAATCTCTAGGCTAGCCTGATTGTTGGTTGGCTCGCCCAAAATACGTTGCTCACTTGTCACTGTTGCCTGTAAATATCCACAATTTGCTAAAAACGTACGCATACGAGCCGCAGTTTCTGTGGCTAATCGGGGATGACAGATGGTTCCTTTTTTGTCGAGTAATTC
Source organism: Planctomycetia bacterium (assembly GCA_005801395.1). Next base: position 5,579 of record SYDV01000509.1, read on the forward strand.
CGTTAAATTCGCGCGTATTTTTTCGTCACCTTCAAATACCAGGCTTTCACTTTCGAGAATAAATACAGGGCCCGGAGTGATGATAAAATGAATATCTGATTTGTCTTTGGCGTCATTCCACGTAACTTTCGCCGCCGATACTTTTGCCGATAAATGTCCTTTTAAACGTAATACTCGCGTGAGACGTCCAGGGGCTTCTTTGATGCTCGCGGTGGTATACCACGTACCAAATTGGCATACCGACCTTAATACGCCATCGGACATAGTGGTGTCGTTGCCGACGCGCTCGAACATCGTTGCTCCAATGCGCACACGTGGGCCTTCACGAATGGTAAATCTAGGTAATTGATCACTCTCTCCATTGGCGAGCGGTGGCTCACCTTCCACTTCCGCCCACACATAACCAAGATAGTCAAGACGATTACGAATTGCCTCCGCGGCGTCTATTAAATCAGCCTGCCGCTTTGTTTCCGCCCAATTCGATAACGGACGACGCACAATAAATTCTAATTCATTATCCGAAGTCGCCTGATTGCCATTGAATCGAGCAATATCGTTACAACCGAACATGAAAAATATCAGTAAGCACAAAATGCTCAGCGGGAACACGCGGCGACTCATTTGTCACCGCCCCAGGAAAAACGCAAAATTAGACCTAAATTATAGTCGTCCCAGCGATCACGCTCACCATATAAAAAGACCCCAAGGCGTTGTTCAATTGGTGTTAGTTCCACTTCCGCTTCTATGGTATCCAGGCCTGAATCACTGACTTGTCGCCCCATATCCAAGGTCAAACGATCGAATAATCCAGGGCCGGAGTCGGGGTTTTCTGGGCCTTCAATTAAACGCCAGGCTTCTAATCCCAACCAACCGCCCATGCGACTGAGTGCCGCGCGTTGACCATTGTCTTGTGTCAATTCAGCGCTGGTCGATCCGGTGGTGAGCAACAATAGGGCATCACGCTGATCTAATTCGTCACCACTAGCCAATATTTGTGGATCAGATAATAAACCACTGACTTGTAATTGAACCGTGTATCGCCGCACTTGGGCATGCGCCGCAACGTTAATGCGCGGTTGGAATGGATCAGCAGGCGGAAATAATATTTCACCCTGGGTAATCCTTAAAGTGCTGAATGGTAAATAGACGCGACCTTCACGCGCGATAATACGACCGATGAGTTCTGGCGTCGCTCCGGTTCCGCCTAAATGAAAATCTAAATCGCAACGTGCCCGCACCAAATCCGCGGCAATACGCACGCCTTCATCTTTAGGATCAATGCTGCTGGTCACGGCGACATCAAATCGCAAAACCGATAATAGCGGATCTTCCAGTTCAAATAATACCAGGCGCCCATCACTAGCTGCCGCTCTGCCACCGGAAAATATACTTAAATTCGGGTTAAACAGCGCATTCGTCACATGCGCCTTACCCTGCAAGGTCAACTGGTCCAACGGGCCTTGTAAAACTAAATCCAAATTCGCTCGCACCCGCGCATCGTGCCGTTGAATGAGCAATGCATGCCGTCCTGATATTCCCAATTGCACTTGTGGCATCTGACCAAGTACCAGGTGGCCTTGAGCGGTGACTGGAGATCCGCCTAAATCCACGCCCAGGGAATCTAAACGTAGGATATTTCCATCTAGTGACAATCGCGCTTGGCCAGCGCTTAGCGTGGGAACGTCGTTGGCAATTTTTGCCTCGACACCATCTATACGTAGCGCTCCTTTCCAGCTGGGTGTCTCAAAGTTTCCTTGTGCTGACCAATCTCCGGTTATTTTCCCCGCAAGATGCAACACGCTTGGGATCGCACCTGCTAACTGGGCCAGATCAATGCCAGTAATGGAACCATGCGCTTGCCACATACGCTTACGCCAAGAACCATCATACAATGCTTGGAATAGAATAGGACTTCGGCTTTCTGCCAACGCGGTCAATACGGTGCGATCACCTTGAGAAAATTCTGCCTGAGCTTTGAGTCCTGATTCATCACCATTAAACGTCGCTGTGCCAGCCAATGCCGCTGGTGCTGAAATCTTGCGTCCTGGTGTTTGTTTACCGACATCAATTAAACGGACATCGCTCATCTGCATGCTTGCCAAAACTGATGATGGATCAGTCACGCTGCCGATATGAATATTCATTTTCACATCCCCACCCAATAATCGCTGAGGAAACCACCGTTCTAAATTGGGGACGGCAATATCTAGGCGTGCAGGTTGACCGGTTAATGCCACCGTTTTAACACCTGTATCGCCCACAATAAATGGCATCGTTCCACTTGCGTGCAAATGACCGAGTCCCGTCGCCATGATGTCGCCACGACGAAAGGTAATGCCATCAACATTTTGCTGAACGTCTAATTGGACATTGATGACAGTTCCCGCAATGGTTAATAAGGGAGCTTGAACTTGAACTTTTCCTTGCGGATTTGACCACGGACCTTTCAAGTCGATGTCTAATTCAAGATTTCCATCGAATGCTTCATATCCCAGTGCTTTGAGATCGATATTGGTTCCCGACAGGGTTATCGCTCCATCGGACTCAGTCATTTGAATCGTACCAGCCACACTTCCAGATGATGATTCGATTTTAAATTGTGATAAGGAAACACCTAGGGGTCCAACCGTCATCGCTGCTGGTTGCGCTAACTTGGCCGTTAATGTTGGAAATGCTAATTGCGCACGATCGATGGTGGCAAGCCAATTATTATCCTGTTGTCGCACGTAACCCGTAGTCGATATCGTGGTGCCAAAAATCGCTAAGAGCGCCTCTTCGATACGAACGCCACCAGCTTCGGTTTTTGCTTTGATGTGCACGCGATCAACGCCGAATCGTGGAAAATCAATACGATTCGCCATCAAATCGATCTGAAGGGGAGCCGCCAACCACGTTTCCAAGACCGAACTTAATGGCACATTGCCTTGCACCCGCACCGCAGCGACACCATTTAATACCGGAGCTGATGGCATCCACGTCCGTACGTGTGCCAAATCACCGGTTACATGTAAATCCGCCGCCTCGATCCGCAGCGGATTAGCAACAACACTGCCAGCCAATTGAACTGTAGCTCCTCCACCAATAATTTCCGCGCGATTAATCTTTAAGGTGTCGCCGGTTACTTGCAATTCCGCTTGAGCACGAATCGGCGCTGGCAAGGGCGGTAAAAATGTTGGCCACCAGGCATTCACCTCTGGTAATTGTATTGAGATATTTCCTCCGATTGGTTTCTTCTCACGTAGATCCAAAGCAAAACCTTCGATATTCACTTCGCCTTTTGCTGGACCAGTTATTCGCAATTGTGGTAAATGCATTTGCGTGGCGGTCATTTGTAATTGCGAACTCAGATGAACCGGTCCAACGCCAGCTAATACCACATCGTGCAGACGCACAGAGCCCACGACATTCCAATCTTGTTGTCCAAGGATAATCACGACATCCGCTGAAACGGTTCCAGATATCGCTCCCAACTCTGGAGGTAATAAGGTCAAAATATTCGACGGAATCGCTGCTAAATCTACCTGA
>SYDV01000510.1 GCA_005801395.1 Planctomycetia bacterium
AAGCGTTAAGAAAAATCAGATCTGTATGATTAATAAGATTAAATAAGAGAATTAGCCTAAATTGGCTTCAGCCTTTCTACAGATGGACAATTTTCACCCGTGCAAAATTGGAGCAAAAAGGCAGGACTTCCGGACTTCGCCCCCTCAATCACACCCACACTCACTAGAACCGCAACTTTTCTTCGGCGCTTCGTCAATCGTTTCAACATCGGTCTTCATCTTCAAGCCCCAGCGCGTAGCTGCTGTTTGCCAATAATCAGGTGCGGTACCCATGGTAGTTAAATAATTACCCACCATCACCGCATTAACCCCGGCAGCGAAGACTTCATGCAGACGATCACCAAGAGTAATTTCTTTACCTCCTGCGGCCATGATATTGCGATCGGGCAAGAAAAAACGCAACACGGCTAAGGTAATTAAGGCTTCATCCGCAGGCACGGGTGGGCGATCACCCAGCTTGGTACCTTTGATCGGGTTGAGAAAATTAATCGGAATCATATTCGGCTCAATAAAGCGTAATTGCTCGGCAAATTCAATACGTTGTTCTTTCGATTCACCCATGCCGATAATGCCGCCGGAACACAATCCCATGCCTGATTTTTTGATATATTTGATGGTATCCATACGTTCTTGAAACGAATGAGTACCGCAAATATTATCAAAGAAACTACGTGCCGTTTCCAAATTATGACCATACACGGCAGCGCCCGCTTTCTTCAGTCGATCAGCGCAATTTTGATTTTCTAAAATACCGAGATTAACGTCCGCGCGCACTTTGCCGTTTTGCGAAAATTTCTCAACCGCGTCGCATACCATATCTAATTGGCTGCCTTCTTTGACCCCCCACCACGCAGCGACTAAACCGAGTGCCGCAGCGCCGTTAGCTTTTGCACTTTCACTCGCCACGGCAATATCTTCATCAGGCAGCCATTTATGCTTGTCATATTCGGTACTAGCTTGGCCGGAAGCCTGAGCACAATATGAACAGTTTTCAGAACAATTACCTGCCTTCACATTCAAAATCGAACAACACTTCACGCGATTACCCAAAAAGTGCTCGCGAATGCGGCGTGCGCCGGTCAGTAAAGCTGCGTACGACTCGCTTCCAGGCTCCACATCCAATAGCTCGCGCGCTTGAGCGGCCGATAGCTCCGCCCCGGCAAGGACCTCGTCCACCAATTTGGCGATGGCGAATGGGTCAGTGGCAAGGCTTGGCAGGGTCGTTGACATGGCGGGGCATCATGGGCGGATTGTCGCAGGTGCAAATGGGGAAGAGTCCGGAAGTCCGGCGGTCCGGACCTCCGGAAGTCTTTAATCAACAAGGGGTTACTGATTCGATATCAATGGCATCGACGCCCGCCTACTGGATTCAAACGACATTCAGCTCGTTGAAAGTCCGACATCCGGACTTCCGGACCTCCGGACCTCCGGACCCAAACAACGGACTTCCGGACCTCCGGACCAATCTCATGCTACGCCGATGCCCGTCATTTTCCCCATCAACGACAAGACACCGCAACAACCGGCATTTTTAGCGCCCAATGCGACGCTGATTGGTGATGTGCGCTTTGGTGATCAATGTTCCGTGTGGTTTGGGGCGGTGCTACGCGGAGACATCAATCCGGTGATTTTAGGAAATCGCTGCAATGTTCAGGATTTATGCGTGCTTCATGTCAGCCGATTTTTACCCTGCGTCTTGCATGATGAAGTTAGCATGGGCCATGGAGCCATTGCTCATGCCTGCACCATTGGCTCCGGAAGTTTACTCGGCATGGGTTCGCGGGTGTTAGACGGCGCGGTGTTAGGTCGCGGCGTTTTGGTCGCAGCTGGATGCGTGGTTCCTGAAGGCATGCAAGTACCTGATCATCATTTAATTGCAGGAGTTCCAGGGCGAATCATCAAGCCGTTAGGGACAACCATTCAAGAACGCATTGGACGGATTGCCGGCGATTACGTTGCGTATCAAACGTTATATCCAAGCATTATGGCCGACAGCAGCGCACCATGATAACTCGTACTGGATGGTCATTGATGCTATTGTTTAGCGTTGTGATTAATGGCATCGCGGCTGAATCCTGGTCAATTTCCTTTACCTCCTTCGAACCGGTCGTTCGCACTGGTTTGGTGTGGCGCGCAACAGTAACAGGTTCGATTCCTGAAGCGCATTTTGAGTCAGGTCCGTACCAGATGCGGGTCACATTAACGCAGGCAGAAACGGTTATCGCAAGCGAAGACATTTACCTGACCAAATTAGGCCAATTAGTGCCAGGTGTTCATTTAGCGTTACCGATCAACCCAAGCCAACGCCCAGATCAACCCATTACCGCATTAGTGACCGTCACTAATCAACAACAACGCTACACCCAAGTGGCGCAGCAACTACTCGAAACTCCCATCAGCATTCAACGATCGTTGGAATCTCACCATAAAACTGCCCTTGAACGCCAGCCCGTGCTTGATCCGTTGCCGGCTTTATGGTTTGAACAAGTTGGCGAATTAATGTTGGGCCAAGCAAATTTACAAACCTGCGAAGCATTACGTTCACTCGAACAACAAATCTCAAACTGGCTCGCGCATGGGACACTCGACAGCACTCTGCAAGCATTGCGTGATCCGATCGACGGAAGTTTGCAACCATGGCGTTTGCATATGCCTATTTCAGATTCCGTACGTGCGGTGGTACTGACTTTGCGCTCAGACGAATCGCCCCTACGTAAAAGTGCCTGGCCACCATTACCGCCTACCTGGATAAATGCCGCACGTAGTAATCACATTGCCATGATTGAAATATACGCTGCTGGAGACCGCGACTGGTCTGGAGTCGCCAATGCGCGTGCACGTATTGTTTTGGCCCATGCCTTAAAAATGTATCCCACCCTGCAAGGCGTGCCGGTGGTCGCATTTGGTGTTGACCGCGGAGCTCAAGGAGCCATCGCATTAATCGAACAAACACCTGAGTTTTTTTCCGCGCTCGCGCTGTTTAATCCGGTGATATCGCAAAGCGAATCTCCCTCGCTGTCACCGCAATTTGAATGGCACAACCTGCAACGCTCAGGCATGCGTCCGGCCCATCTCGTTGGAACACCCATTATTTTAAATGCCGTAGAAAATGCAGGAGCTCGCTCTTGGCTCGCACGTATGCGATTAACTTCAACACTCATCACTGATGATACGGACTCGCCGCAAAGTGCAAAATTTTGGCAAAAGTGTGCGGAATCCCAGACGATGACGTCACCGAATGAATGGCTTGTTCTTACACCTGGACGATATGGCCGCGTGATCGTCGACGAGATGAATGAATGGGGAATAACCGGCACGCTACATTGGCGCACGCCAAAGGAATTAATAACCACAGGCATAAAACGATTTCGCGTAACTGATGGAGCAAGCATTGTGGTTAATGGCTCTCCCTATCGCGAAATCGTCAGCCCCAAAGATTCGACTTCGTCACCGCGCAAAGTATTTGGCCAAGCAGTTGGATCTGCTGAAAGCTATGCGGAGCGTGCTTTTACACTCGTGATTGGCACCGGCGAAAGTGCCGCTGCCTTATCGGCCAACCGTGCGCTCGCCAATGCCTTCACCGCCGCCTGGGTGGCACATGCTCATGGCCGCCCACGCACCATTGATGACAGTCAATTTAAAGCAGAAGAACAGCTTGGTCGCCATTTAGTATTGGTCGGCAATTCCCGCAGTAATAGCGTATTGGCGAAATTACTCACCAACATCACCGCCTTTCCCGCCACCTGGACGACGCGCACCCTGACCATTGCGGATAAAAATTGGCTGCGCTCCGAACAACGACCAGTAGCCATCACCTGGCCACATCCAGCAAATGACGGACGTGTCTTGTTGATACTGGATGGCAGTCCGCGTTGGCTCCAACCGGGATTACCCTTGGCTACCGTGCCTGACCTTGCACTTGGTAGCATGGCAAGCGAAAGCGAACCCGAATTATGGCGCAATTTCTCCAACGATTGGCGCTGAATCAGTTGATGTCGGCCCTCAGCCTTGCAGTCCCCAACTCGCAACCACCATACCGCGCCATGAACCAAGCTCCTGTTCGTTTGTCGCTGATCACCCTTGTTTTGTGGAGCGGAGCCTTGACTGGTTGTTTGTCCACCGCACGCGAAGACGCACCGCCTAATCCAACTGAACAAGTGTTGATCGAACAACTGACCCGCGATCCATTCGTCATCATCGACCAATACGAACGAGATGAATTCGAGCATTTAATCATTACCACGATCCAAGGATCCGTGCGCGTTCGTTACATCATTAAACCCACACAACCTGGGAATCCGCGTCTGAATATTCATAAAATTGATGATCGTTCGAACTTAGAAATTAGCGAATCAGATCAGCTAGGTACATTTCAACAGCCAAATCGCTTTCGCTAATTTATTCCAAGACGTAGCATCTCACCACGCGACGGTCCCGTCTTTATCGTAAAAGCGCGGACGGGCGAGATCTTTGTCTAGTACGACATGAGCGCGATCACTAAGCCAAATTTCCGTCCCCCGGTAAGCCATGCTGTTAACCATGACCGCAGCCGTGCATGGTGTGTTTGCTCGACGTTTATGCATTATTTCGGCGCGTTCCAATAAGGCCTCACAAGTCGCTAAACGTTTGCATGCGGCACTAAATTCAGCGAGTGCCAATTGCCATTCGTGTTCACTTAATTGTTTCGTCAGTACTTGTTGACCCTTCATTTTGCATTGCGTTTTTTGTTCACGCACGGCTGCAAGCAAAGCGTCGTGTTCACGACGAGCACAAGAAAATAATTCAGCTTCATACGGATCAAAGCCCGCCTGTACCCGTGTATGCAAACCATCTTTACTGCCTAAAACGTCACAGGTAATATTCCCACCAGCAATAATACTGCCGCCTAGTATTTCTTTCGCTATAACTTCACCGACGGCCATAACCTGGGACCACCGTAGAATGTTAGTGACCCGTAAATTATGGCATTTTATAGCACGACTGGCCACATGTTTAACATCAATATCACCATGTGCTTTAACGCGATGAGTTCCGGGTAAAATACCAGCACGAATAACTAAATGTCCTTGAGCTGTTACTCGCGCGTCTTCAATAACGCCCATGACCTCAATATCGCCTTCACTTTTAACGGTAAAACCAGCGCGAATGTCGCCTTTAATCGCGACCGACAACTTTGTATGGATGTTACCGTGATGATAATCCACATGTTCATCCACCACATACCGACCCTGTACGCATATTCGCCCGGTACGATCACGATGTACATGTCCCGTTGCCACTGCGCGAATAATATCCGGATGCGCTGGATCTAATTCAGTTCCCTCACCAATTATTTGTGCCGCATCCAATGCGCGCCCTGGACGCGGAATTAAAAACGTACCGAAGACATCGACACCATGCACACCTAACGTCGGCGGTACGATACGTCCCAATGCCGCTCCTCCGGAAACATCTTCAAGACGCCCATGTTCTCGGTAATCCACCTGTCCATTCTCTGCAACCTGTAAATGAATATGTTCATCAATGATCATTGCGACATGGCCATCAACTCCGTGACTGATTGGAATACCACGCGCAATCTCAATTTTACGGTCAGTCGCTTGAGCGACATAGGCATCAATGATGGCATCGCTAATAACGCCGCGAACGACCTTTGCTTCGACCATGGCTTTTTGTAAAATATGCGGAGGTAGATAATGCCAAGCCGGAATATTAACATAAGCACTAATTTTATCATCCGTGAAACTAATCGTCACGGCTACCATTTCATGGGTCGTTGATCCAACATCGATAAATATTGTTCCGTCCGCCTGGCGTTTCAATGTGCCAGCACATGAACAACGCACCGCGCCATCAGTCTCGATGGTAATGGCGTGACCACACGAAAGGGGAAACATTGGCCACAATAACTGTCCATCGACAGCTCGGCCATGAATAGCGTCTTCACCAATTAACCAACCGATGGTGTCACCTGCATTAACCGTTGCTGGGGGCGTCATCGACGAGCCAAGATGTACATGACGATCAACTATTACCGGTGGCGGTTGACCTTTTGCGACCAAAACCAAACGCTCTTCTGTGGCTCGCACGG
>SYDV01000511.1 GCA_005801395.1 Planctomycetia bacterium
CCGCGACCCTTTGTCGCGACTTTTTTTCCTCCGCTGCGCTACGAAAAAAATCATCGGGCGGTCGCTCCGCTCCCATTTTGCCCGATGAGCGGCGCTCGGCGGGCGGGTTTTTCCAGGCGCTTACTCCCTCCGCGACCCTTTGTCGCGACTTTTTTTCCTCCGCTGCGCTACGAAAAAAATCATCGGGCGGTCGCTCCGCTCCCATTTTGCCCGATGAGCGGCGCTCGGCGGGCGGGTTTTCCAGGCGCTTACTCCCCCCGCGACCCTTTGTCGCGACTTTTTTCCTCCGCTGCGCTCCCATTTTGCCTTCGCCCGATGAGTGGCGCTCGGTGGGCGTGTTTTTCCAGGCGAGCGGTACTCGATGAAATTTTAACTCGTAGCTCGTAGCTCGCAGCTCGTCACTCTTAGCTATTTGCTGTTTGCCGTGCGTAAACAATCGGCGCAGGTACCGTATAATTCCAAACGGTGATGATTGAGAACGCCACCAAATTGTTTGGCGATTTCTTCCTGTAACTGCTCAATCTTATCGTTATGAAATTCAATGATTTTGCCGCAGGTTTCACAGACAAAGTGGTCGTGATGATCTTTATTCACTTCACATTCAAATGACGCTGATGCCGTACCGAAATGGCGCTTTGATGCGACGCCCATCTCCACCAACATATTAATCGTGCGATATACCGTCGCTGCCGAGATGGTGCGGTCGATAGAACGGACCCGGTGATGCAGGTCTTCAACGGTAATATGGTCATCGCTACCAATAAACGTTTCGACGATGACCTGACGCTGGTTAGTCCAGCGAACACTTTTACGCTTCGCCTCTTCACGAACGCGGCGAATGATGTCATTTACGATGGTCACATTTGCCATCGTAGGAACCTCATCTGTTGGACAAGCCCACAGCCCTTGAATGTGCGTCAAAGGCCTAAGTTGATTAGCCATTTGCATGGACTGGCCAGATGCCGGATCCGCACTAGCGTCCGATTTGCTGACCAATCAGGATACTTCTCAGACCCACAAGGACCATCATGACCAAGCCCATTCGTGTTGCTGTGACCGGCGCTGCCGGCCAAATTTGCTACAGTTTATTACCACGCATCGCGTCCGGTGAAATGTTTGGCAAAGATACCCCCGTAATCCTTCAACTGTTAGAAGTTCCGTTTGAAAAAGCCCAGGCTGCGCTCGCAGGCGTGGCCATGGAACTAGACGACTGTGCATTTCCATTATTGCAAAATATTATCTGCAGTGACAGCCCGGATGTAGCCTTCAAAGATGCAAATTGGTGTTTATTGGTCGGTTCAAAGCCACGCGGTCCAGGGATGGAACGCGCCGACTTGCTCAAAGACAACGGCAAAATCTTCATTGGTCAGGGCAAGAGCATCGACACCGTCGCAGCTGATGATTGCCGCGTGGCCGTCGTTGGAAATCCATGTAACACCAATTGCATGATTGCCGCGCAACAAGCCAAGCGCCTGAAAAAAGACCGCTTCACCGCCATGGTTCGCCTGGACCAAAACCGCGCGATGACCCAATTAGCGAAAAAGGCCGGTGTTCCTGTTACAGCTATTAAAAATTGCATCGTCTTTGGCAACCACAGCCCAACCATGTTTCCTGATTTTGCCAACACCACGATTAATGGCAAAAAAGTAACCGATGTCATTAAAGATGAAGCCTGGTTAAAAGACACGTTCATTCCGACCGTTGGAAAACGTGGCGCCGCCATTATCGCCGCCCGTGGCGTTTCTTCCGCTGCATCAGCCGCGAATGCTTTAATTGATCACGTCAAAGCCCTGATGACTCCAGGCGACACCTTGCATTCCATCGCCGTTTATAGCGATGGCAGCTACGGATTTAGTGAAGGCATCTGGGCTGGTATGCCAGTTCGTACGACCGCGCCTGGCGCTTATACCGTCGACAAGACCTTTAAACACGACGACTTCGCCAAGAGCAAAATCGCAGCAACGAACGCTGAATTAGTCGGCGAACGCGATACGATTAAAGAACTTCTTTAATTAGCTGTCATTAGTTAAATGGCTCACGAATAACCGCTAGGCAATTACCTAGCGGTTATTTTTTTTGTTGTAATTTCTCACAGCGCTACTGAGCAGCCGCGATACTTGAACTGGTTGGACAGCCATTAGCAATTAATGGCGACCAATGCTGAGCTTGGCTCCAAATAATAGCACCCGTTCGCTCAGCGAGCGACCACAATACCGCCTGCCAAGGACTCAAGACAAGTCGCTGCGAGCGTTGTCCCTGAATACGCCGTGCTGCTTCAACGTGATCAGCCGGAGATATTGGTAGATCAGGGAATCCGCCCAGGACCTGCGATAAGCGCAATAATTGGCGATCATTCGTGGTACGCGCCAGCAACGCTTGTCGCACCAAACCCACCATAAATATTTGCCGACGTTCAACTGCTCGTTTAAAAGCATGAACCACTAATGGATCGGGAACCTGACGACTAAATGCTTTAATCCAAATATCGACATCCGGCAAAACCGGACGCATGAGGCGTGACGGCAAGGGTGGGCTATCGACCTTATCGGACATCTGTCGCACCTTCCGCATCGCCGATAGTTGATGAGCCTAATTGCGTAATAAAGTCAATCGTACCGAGGAAGTCGACCGCCTTTAATTGCCGACGATACATGATGGCTTCGGCGACCGC
>SYDV01000512.1 GCA_005801395.1 Planctomycetia bacterium
AGACCAAGAACACCTTGGCCATTATGGGTCCTTTGCTGAATTAGAACGTCAATTTCATGAGTGGCTGTCACAAATACCGAAAGATGGTACCGTGATTGTGCCAGTGAGTGGTATCAGTGAACGTGTCATTGGTGGGTTATCCTGTCGTGTGGTACGCTGTGGCTTGGATCGCGGGGATGTTTTTTGTACGCAATTAGAATTAGGCGCTGATGACAGCCGCGCTGTCGTTCAGGCTTTTGGTCGGACGCTGGGTGAAATAAAGGTGCCAATTCCAGGTGCACATATGGTGTTGAACGCTTTGCAGGCCATTGCAGCAGCCTTTGCGACCGGTGTGCACTTTGACGTTAACTCCTTAGCAGGTTGTGAACGCGTCCGTCGTCGTTTTACCGTTCATGGTAGTCCGAATGGCATTCGTGTTGTGGAAGATTATGGCCATCACCCAACGGAAATTCGTGCGACGATTGCTGCAGCACGTTTAGCTGGTGGGCGTGTGCACGTTATTTTTCAACCGCATCGCTATACCCGTACGGCGGAATGTTTTGTTGATTTCGTTAGCGCCTTTGATCAAGCCCACAGTTTAGCATTGTTACCAATTTACAGCGCGGGCGAAACGGCGCTGCCAGATATTTCCTCGACCATCTTGGGTGCAGCAATTTGCGAGCACCGGGCTGGACTTACGTCCGAGACCGTGATTGCTGTTGATGATGCTGCTGAGGCACTTCGTTTTATTGCGCGTCATGCGCAATCTGGGGACACCTGTTTGTTATTAGGCGCAGGCGATGTGGGTTTATTAGCGGGGCCTGTCATCGATTTTTTTCACGTGCTGGGGCATGAAAATGTCCCGCAGACCATGTACGCAGGAGTCGTCGGATATTAAGTCATCACAACTTACCACGAGCACCATATGACCTTCACCTCAGACTTTATTAGTCGTAACCGCGTCGAACGCATTCAGCTCGCAGCTGCCACCACCATGCGTATTGGCGGCGCTGCGACGTTGGTCACGTTGCAAGATCGTCGTGATTTACCGGAATTATTGAGTGGCCCACATCGTTGGTTGGGCAAGGGTGCGAACTTATTAGTCGGCGATGATGGAATCGAAGAGCCAGTCGTGCGTTTGGGTGATGTTTTCCGAGATATTATGATGGAACCAACGGTCGGTGGACGTGCGCGAGTGCGCATTGGTGCCGCTGCCGACTTAGCCGAACTGATTAGTTTGTGCGTTAAATCAGGACTCGCTGGACCCGAGGGTTTAGCTGGCGTTCCAGCTACCGTGGGCGGTGCGCTGCGTATGAATGCCGGTACCAGTACTTGTTGGATGTTGGATTGGGTCACGCGCGTCGAAGTCGTGTTGCCTGGTAGCGATACGCCCGAATGGATTGAACGCGCCCTGATGCCAGCGGCATATCGCTCGTGCGGATTACCGACGGGGACTCTATTTCTCGGCTGTGAGATGGATTTAGCGGTTGATGATCCGCAAGTATTAAAAGCGACTGCCACGCGCTTGAAGCAAGCCAAAGCTGCTAGCCAACCACTCGCATTGCCAAGTGCGGGATGCGTGTTTAAAAATCCCGCGCCGAATATGCCAGCGGGAAAATTAATTGATGAACTGGGTTTAAAAGGCACGCGCGTTGGTGACGCGGAAGTCAGTTCGATTCATGCAAACTTTATTGTGAATCCTAAACGTACGGCGAGTTGTCGCGATGTGGTCGCGCTGGTGCGTCGCATCCGTGAAGTGGCTTGGCGTCAACGTGGTGTGGTGTTGAATATGGAAGTCGAAACGTGGAATTGCCCAGCTGAATTATTTATGCATCCGCGGGAAGTCCCGCATGAGGTGAGTGTATGACGTTATTGGTGGATGTTCTTTTTGGTGGGCCAGGTCGCGAAGCGCCGATTAGCCGGAAATCTGGCGCGGCAATCGTGGCGGCGTTAAAGCGATGTGGTTATCATGTCGCTGCTATCGATGTTACCGACCGACTGGATGTCACGCGTTTACGTAAAGGTGCAGTGATCTTTAATATTATTCATGGGACGTATGGCGAAGACGGTACGTTGCAGTCTGAATTGGAACTCGCCGGATTTTCTTTTGTTGGTAGCGATGCGGCCGTGTCGCGGCTGTGCATGGATAAAGTGGTGACGAAAGAGCGACTTCAGCAGCATAAAATTCGTGTGCCTTGGGGTGTTCGTTTAGATTTGCGTCAGCCATTTAGTCCACGCGATCTCAAAATCCCCCATCATGCTGGCTTGGTATTGAAGCCTGCGTGTGATGGTAGTTCGGTGGGATTAAAAATGGTGGCCAACCCCTCATTTATTTTACCCGCAATTGAAGAAATATTGCGTGAATTGGGACCGGTGCCGTATGTGATGGAAGAACGCTTACCTGGTCCTGAATACACTGTTGCCGTGGTGGAAAATGAAGCTGGACCAGTGGCGTTACCACCGTTGCTCATTTGTCCAGCGGATGGCGTGTTTGATTTTTCTGCGAAATATCAGCGAAGTGACACCGCCGAAACGGCAGTTGAGGATCCCGCTGTGATTAAGCGTTTATCGGAAATTGGGTTGGCGGTCCATCGAGCATGTGGTTGTCGGGATATTTCGCGCTGTGATATCATGCGGACTGCCGATGGCGATTATGCCGTTCTTGAAGTAAATACTTTACCTGGTTTCACTGATCAAAGTTTAGTGCCGAAGGCGGCCGCACTGGCAGGCATGACCTTTGATCAATTAGTGAAGCAGCTCGTTGGTCGTGCTGCACGTCGTTCACACGCAACTTCTGGGAGTGCTATATGAGTCGTTCCGATGTGACTTCAGAACATGAAATCGAAGAATTGATCGCGGTTGCTGAACGCAAACGTCGTGGCCAGCGCAAAGTGTTGGAAAATGGCTTAGATCATGACGTAATTGATACCGAGGCTGCAGAAGAAACGACTAAGCGCGTTCGTCGACGTCCAAAACGTAAGGCCGTTGCAGACGCACCAGAAGAGGAAGAAGCAGAACAATTAAAACAGGGACCAGGTTTGGTTACGCGAGGTATTCATGCGGGAATGAATGGCGCACAATTAACGCATAATGGATTAGTGCGAATGGGCATGTGGGGATGCGCAGCGGCATCCATGATCGTTTTATTGTTGGTCTTTAGTTTCTATGCGATTGATAAAACTCCGGCACCGATGGCCGTGACTGGTTTTCAGGTGCAGTGGTTACCAGGGCCCAAAGTTGCTGATGCGGAAGTGTTGTCCTGGGTGCGCAGTTTTCCCCATGCGGCTAAATTACGTGATGGCGACCCGGCGGTACTCACCGCTTTGGCGGAGCATTTAAGAAAACAACCGATTGTCTCAGAAATTCGTGAAGTGAGCGTTGTCCATGTGCCGATGGCGTCACATCCAGAACAATTACAGCGCAATTTACGCATCATTGTTGCCTTGCGCCAACCAGTCTTGCCGGTGGTGTTATCCAGCCGTGAACGTGCTGGCGAACGTGCTTGGGTGGATGATGAAGGACATTTACTCCCAGGAACATTGACTGGCCCAACCGCTCGTCGCCCAGTTTTACGGGCCATTGAATGGGCGGGAGTTGATGGCGTTAAAGTCGCGCTCCAAATATGGAAGCTACTTGAAACGCAAGTCGAACCTGGTTTAATCACGGACATTCATTTGTACGACGTGCTGGATCAACGCGGTTTGCAACGTGGCATCGTATTATATACACGCCACGGCAGTCGACTGATCTGGGGCCGTCCAGGTGATGATCGTTATGGCATTAAGCCAGAAGATAAAGTCAGAGATTTGGTGCACAGCATGCGTTCGCAAGGTGATGTAAGTCGCGTTGCAGCAATTAATGTGCGCTTTAAACAGCCCTATTTCGTTTTGCGGGATGCTCAGCATCCCACGTCCCAACCCTGAGATTTTCATGAACAAAGCCACCTGGACTGATGAGCATCCACCGGCGACGACAGCTTTTTCGGATAGGCCGAATACCGAAAGCACGAATCTCTTGCGTTCCAACCGTTGGTTGGGGCGCGTAGCCGATTTTGCACGTCAGCTGGGACAGAGCAGTTCAACGGTGAGTGTCAGTAAACGTCCTGGTTATCATATTGCGCCAGAACATTTGGTGGTCATCGCTCAGGTTTCGAGTCGTCGCGTGAGCGCGACCGTGGCGGCGCTACATCAAATGCACGGCGATAAAGTGGTCGCGCATAAATCTATCGACTGTGATTGGCATCGATTAAGCCAAGGTGGCAAACAAGAAGCGTTAGCCGAAGCGGTGCGCTTGGCTTGTGATTCTGCCGGAGTCGAAGCCTATTCAGTGTATATGTCGATGAACGACGCGAGTTTTGCCTCGCGGTTGGCCGTCGGCTGGGCAGATCCTGGGGATGAAGTTGTTTTAACCGAACACGAACGCTTATGGGCCTTGAAGCGTGCCCGTGATCAAGCGACAGGCGCGGACCAAGAATTAATAGATGCCATTCCCGTTCATTGGACGGTGCGTGACCGCGGCGGTGAACGGGATGTGGTGGATCCCGTAGGTGAACGTGGTTCACGCTTAACCTGCCAAGCTTTACTCATTACAGCACGTCGCGGATACACCGAAGAGTTACGCAGTTTAGTCGCGGGATTAGGTTTAGAATTAGAAGGCATCATTGCGCATCCGGTCGCCTTATTTCGCGGGATTTCGAGCGCGATTCCGCGCAAAGCCAGCACGGTCATCATCGATTGCGGTGCGCGTTGCACGACCATTTTAGTGCGGCGCAAAGAGCGTTTAGTGCATGTAGAAACCTATGCTTTTGGTGGTGAAGACCTCACGCGTTTGTTGGTCGAAAAATTACACATTACGGTCTCCCAAGCAGAAGACCTCAAA
Source organism: Planctomycetia bacterium (assembly GCA_005801395.1). The sequence goes on from SYDV01000512.1 coordinate 4,858, forward strand.
CGAGATTTAGACATTTCGCAACGCGCTGATGAACGCGATAACTTGATGGGACAACAGTTTATCTGGAGTGACGTGCGCGAGCGTCATCGCTTATTAGGGCCAGCCATGAGTCTCATGAGCGAGGCCGTAGGTAGTTTCTTTCGTGCCCGTGCACAAGAGCTTCGTGACCATGGCCATTTAGTGCAGCATGGCCAGGTGCATTTAGTTGGCCGTGCTAGCTCGCTCGGTGGAATAGCGCTGTTTTTAAAAGACATCTTTGGCTTGACCGTTGTTTTAGGATCTGGCCACAAACAACGTGATCCCAGTGCAGAATTAGCCGACGTTTTAGTCAGTGGCTTGGTATGCACGGCTGCTGATTTACGCCGTACACATTTAACTCAGCAACAGTCGCAATTCCGTAAAACAGCAAGTGGTGTGTGGAATTGGTTAACGCGCGAAATGGAATAAGCCTGTTGAGGTTCAAATGGTGCGTCGCATCGCTTAACTTAGACAGGTGAATATTTAATTTCAGTTGTTGAGCGAATATCGTCGGGCAGCAGGATCAGGATTAAAAATTGTTTATTTTTGACGTGTGCCGTGACGGTTCCGCCAAGCACCGTGACCAACCGTCTTACAAGGGGCAATCCTAAACCGCAGTGACCTTTTTCAACGGTACGAACATGATCTCCGCGCCAAAAGGTTTCAAAAACGCGTTCGGCGTCGGCTGTGCTAATGGTTGCTCCATCGTTTGCGATGCTAATACGTATGCGACCATCGCCTTGTTCGTGGGCGGTGACTTGGATTGGGGAACCCGCGGTGGCATAGGACACCGCATTACTAAATATATTTGAGAAAATGGCGCGCAATTTATCACCATCGGTGACCAAGCTGAGCGCGGTTTCAATTTTTTTCTCTAAGGTGATCTGGCGGGCCATGGCAGCTGGCTGATGCAGGCTCCATGCACCAGCAAGCACTTCAGCAAATTCAACGGCTTCGGTCCGTGGACGTTCTTGTCCCGCCTCTAAGCGCGAGAGCAGGAGTAAATTATCCACCATACCCTGGAGCAAAATCATCGTGCTGAGCCCTTCGCGACACAGTTGCGCAATGTCGGCGGGATCACGTTCACGAGTGAGCGCGAGTTCTAATTTTGTACGTAATCCGGCTAAGGGGGTACGTAACTCATGGGCAATATTCGCGGTCGTTTGTTGTTCTCGCCTCAGGACTTTATCAACGCGCTTCATCAATTCATTTAAGCGTTCTTGCACGGGATGTAATTCACTGGCTAGTGCCTGAACAGTGATTTGTGTATTTGGTGTGCCAGGTTCGATGGCCGCTATTGCCATGGTTAATTGATGTACGGGGCGTAAAACGCGAGTGGTTACCAGGAGAGCGACCGCCGCAACTAAGGCGCAGGCGACGACCCACATGCCCGCGAGTACCCAGGCTTGATTGGTTAATTCACGTTGATGGTCAGCGAGGGGATGAATTAAAACTAATTTAGGATGGAGGTGTTCTAATGATGACAGATAGGCATCTGCACGTTCGTCAAAACGTTCGGCTAAGCGTCGTAGGGGAGAATCGCCATCACGCGGTGGGCCGCGGTCTCCTGGGTTGGGGCGCTTCGGCGGTAATCGTAAATCTATGGCAGACACCATGACCAACGACGATCCAATGGTTGGTAGATCGAGCTGGTGAATGCGACCAGAAGCCGTTGGTAAGAGCTCAATCCAGTCGTGTTCTTGGGAGGTAAACCCGCTACTGGTTAGTACTCGTCGCTCAGCATTGATAATCGCGCGTAATAAGTGGCTGTCATTGGGAAAAGTTGGGGGAGTTATTTCACCCGTTGGTCGACCGTCACGTTGCCCAACCCAAGCGCGAAACGTTAAGGCCGGCATCATGCGTGCGGAATAATTACGCAGGTTATTTTCAGCGGCTAAGTGCTGCATGCGGGCACTGGCAGCCCAGGCCGCGCCAGCAGCTAGGGCAACCACGATAGCAGTCGTCATAATGACCATAATTACTAAGCGCGCGCGTAAACTACGGCCAAGTGGAATAATTTTTTGTGCTACCGCTGTCGATTTCATTTTCCGTCTTGTTCCACGGCTAATTGATAACCTTGGCCTCGTCGGGTGTGAATCAGCGTTGGTGCTCCGGCATCTGTCAATTTCCGCCGTAATTTGGCAATAAAATGATCGACGACATTGGAAGCCGCGTCGTCGTGGAAGGCATAGACATGATCCCATAATTCAGTGCGGCTGACTAAGGCACCTTTACGGCGCATGAGATAATCTAATAAGGCATATTCACGTGGAGTGAGTAAAATCGGCGTGCTTTTCCACGTTACTGTGCGGGTAGTGGTATTTACGACCAACGCTCCAAGCGACAGCATGGGTGTTGATTGATGATGACGCCTGCGCACTAATGAACGGGCTCGCGCTAATAATTCTGGTAGAGCAAATGGTTTCACTAAATAATCATCGGCGCCGATATCCAATCCCGCAACGCGATCATTGACGGTATCGCGCGCACTGATGATTAAGACGGCGGGATGGCGTTCTCCTGCACGGACGCGGCGCAATAATTCCATGCCATTTATTCCAGGTAACATCAGATCCAGGACAATTAAATCATAGTCATTGGATTCAGCGTACCATAGGCCCTCTTCTCCATCACCGGACGCGTCAACGGCGTAACCGTCTTCTTGCAGCGCCTGCATGAGTGCGCCGCGAATGGCTGAATCATCCTCTACGATTAAGACCCGCATGCGCTATTCTCCCCCGATTAGCGTACGGTAAATATTATGAGGATTCCATGAGCGAAATAGGTAATAGCGCTCACGTTCTCCTCATAGTGAGCGAATACAGTGACACGCATCACCTCAACGCGCACTGCGCAAGGAGTTTGTTATGTTAGTGAAAATCGCGACCACGGGTCTACTCATGGGCTTGTTGAGCATAAGTAATGCTACAGCAGCCGATAGTTTACCTCATGATGGCGCACCTGCTATTAACCCAGATCGTCGCGAAGATGTGCGCGATCGTCGCGAAGATCGACGCGATCAGCGCGAAGATGTTCGTGACGCCAAACATGATGGTGGGGCACGCGATAAGATCGAAGACGTCCGCGATCGTCGCGAAGATGGACGCGATCGCCGGGAAGATCGCCGGGAAGATCACCGCGAAAGTCATCAGGCTGGTGATCATCGCCCAGGTGCTCAAGGCGGCCGTCGTTCAGGTGCGCGTCGTTGAACCTCTTTTGGCGAACGTGAGTTATCCTCACGTTCGCCTCATGTTTGGTGGTTAGATTCTCATTTGTTCACCCAGTGTCACCACAAACCGATTAACCAACCCAAGAGTTAGGAGCTTCTATGCGATATTTTTCCATCCTATCGTTGCTGGTTTGCAGTTTCAGCTTTGCCATCGCCGCAGATAATCGGCCATCTCGCCCAGATCGCGAAGGTTTGGAAGCAAAGCGTGAAGCGATGAAAGAAAAAATGGCGCAATTTCGTGAACAACATGGCGAAGGACAAAATAGCGAAGATTATAAAGCGAAATGTGAAGCATTCAAAGAACGTTTGGCAAAATTCCGCGAAGGGCGCGGCGCTTCAGGTGCTGGTGCATTAAGCGACGAACAAAGAGCGGCCATGAAAGAACGGTTGGAAGCGCTGCGCGAACGTCGTCAAAATGGAGTTGACGGTCAATTACCACCACGTGGCGAAAATCGTGGCCCACGTAAGGCCAAACCATTAAGTGATGACGCCTAATAAATAATTTCTCTGGTGCCTGCAGCGCTGACAAGCGAGTCAGCGCTGTTTATTTTACGTATCAATGACTGGTGCAAATAGAGCGATTTCGAGCTGAACTTGAAACTTCTTCAAAATTGCGCGAAGCTGCGTAATTAATGCATAAATTAGACTACGGACGCGGTCCTTGGCGATGGACGACCCAGGCATCTGTGCCGTAACGTTCGTGAAGTATTCGTTGGCGTGCGGCCAATTCGGTGGTTGTCCACGTACCCGCATTTGCGGTCTGACCGAGTGCCGCAGCAAGGGCATTTTGCAGGACCGTTGCAGCAGCGGAAAAATCTAAGTGACATCCTGCGACGGAATCGCCGTCCCATGGATTACTGGCGAGTTTAAGTGAGCCATGGATTAAAATGCGATTACCACGTTGTCGTCCGGCACTGCCTAAGACTTTGCCGCCGGTGTCGGTAACGACATCGTCAGCGGCAGGCGAAGCGAAGCAGCGCGGTTCATCGCGATACCGTCGGTCACCAATACTCGCAGGCTGCATGGTGAGTGTCGCAAGCGCGTGGCGTAATCCGCTCAGTACAGCCCCGTGCAGCAACGTATACGCATCGCGCACACGTACCGGAAAACCATCCTGACCCGCAGTGGCCGTCAGGCAGTAAGTGACTTCATGTTCATGCCAAATAGCACCCCCGCCGGTAATGCGACGTACCACCGGCATGGAGGGGGGGAGTTGTTTAGCGACGGTCGAGTAATCTTGAAAATAGCCCAACGACACGGTGGCAGGGGTCCAGCGGTACAGGCGCATCGAGGACTCATCTGAAGCTTCCAGCATCGCTTCATCCGCGGCCATTTGAGTGGGTCCATCGGCATCTAACATCGGTAGAACGCGTAGCATTTGGTGGCTTTTGTGACCATGGGGCCAAAGTCTGCAAGCCCATGCCAAAACACACGCTTGGAACGGGAATTATACAAGCGGTATGGTTCGTTGGCCTAGTTGTCTTCCGCAGGCAGCTAGGTAGGACTACGGCTCTTTCCGGACGTCCAATGGCATTAGGAACTCTCCAATCGCCCAAACCGTCCTCATTGAGAAGGGTCGCACATGTCCAAGGATGTGGTCATCGCAGGCGTTATCGTCGCTGCTTGTTTGGGTTTAGTTACCGTTGCATTTGTTGTGCCACGACACAAAGCCCCTGCCACCGACATTGTTACGGATACAGTACCGTCAGAGCCAATCGTTACAGATTTGACACCGACGACTCCTGGCGTGCCCAACGACCCCTTTGCGGGAACGGACCCCTTTGCGCCAAATCTCAATAATCTTTCCACGCCTAATACCATTCCTAATAATAATGGTACGACGGCACTGAACAATAATACGGGATCAAATCCATTTGCCCCACCCGGCAATTCATTTACTCCCATTAGTGATTTCCCTCCGACACAGCAACCAACGCTAAGGAATAGTTTTCCTACTCCTAATTTACCACCAGTTGGTCCCGTAGATCCGATCCCATTGACGCCACCGACAACGGAAGTGCGTACGCATACCGTCGCAGCAGGTGAAACCTTAGGCGAAATTAGCCAAAAATATTACAATACCGCGCGTAATTGGAAGAAAATCGCTGAGGCCAATAAAGTGGATCCGAGCGAACTAAAAGTGGGACAAAAAATAACCATTCCAGTCTTGGAAACGACAACATCAACGACCACTGGTACGCCAGTTGAATTAGCCAGCGGCGAACGCAGTTACACGCTGAAAAAGGGCGATTCTTATTATAGCATTGCCAAACAGGAATTAGGCAACGCGGCACGATGGAAAGAAATTGAAAAACTGAATAACATTCCTGCTGAAGAATTACGCGTTGGAAAAACCATTAAATTACCAAGCAAAGAAGCGGCTGTTACCAGCATCACGAAGTCACCAACGTTGGATAGTACGAGCGGCAGTGATAGTCGCGTTCATGTGGTCGCATCGGGCGAAACGCTGATGGATATTTCAAAGAAACATTATGGCACCACTGCTAAGTGGAAAGACATCATCAAAGCAAACCCTGGTGTTGATCCAGAAGGGTTAAAAGTTGGGCAAAAGCTGAATTTACCCGATATCGCAGGTGTTAGCCCAACATCATCAAATAACGATGTCGTGTCTGGGACGCCCGAATCGTCGGGTACCTACACCGTACAAGCTGGCGACACCACGTTAGCCAAAATTGCGGAAAAAGAATTAGGATCGAGTAAAGACTGGCCAAAAATCGTCGAAGCGAACCCTGGCTTGGATCCACGTAAATTGCGCATTGGTCAAAAATTAATTATTCCAGGAAAGAGCGGGAGCAGTAACAGCAATGCTGGGGGCACTACATCACCCGCCAGTACAGGGACGGGATTTGGCACAACTGGAAACAGCGGATTCGGTGGACCAACGAACAATAACGGATTTGGTGGACCAACGAACAACAACAGCTTCGGTGGGCCAACGAACAATAACGGATTTGGTGGACCAACGAACAACAATAGTTTTGGCGCGCCTGCTAATAACAACAATTTCGGAGCAGGACCCAACAACAGTACCCCTCCAGCGAATAATTCGTTTGGTCCAAGTAATACTCTTCCACCAAATAATGGCTTAGGCACCACTCCAGCCTATCCAGCTCCTACCACCACCCCGCCACCGAGCGGCAGTGGAGCCTTTCCACCAGCATCGACCCTGCCTGATACATTTGGCGGAGCGAGTGGATTTGGTAATCCGCAATAAACCAATATTGATTGGTTAGTGTAAAACCAGATGTGCTTAGCACATCTGGTTTTTTTTGCGCTTCAGATGTTAAATTCTACCAATTCGGGATCACTTTTCCGTATTTAAAGCAAGATGAACGGAGCACCGGACGAAAGGAATTGGGGGGTGCGCTTTTAAAATGGGACGCAAATTCTAAAAGCTCGTCGGTCGGCAGTATCGTATTATCCTGAAAAAAGCAGTTGCCCGCCTCGTCTAGTCGCATTCGACTGGAAAAATGCAGTCATCCTCTCCGTTTCCCGTTCACCCATTTGGTGATGGG
>SYDV01000513.1 GCA_005801395.1 Planctomycetia bacterium
GACGTGACTCCGCTCTCGCTCGGTATCGAAACCGAAGGCGGCGTGATGACGGTGATGATCGAACGCAACACCACTATTCCTAAAGACCATACTCAAGTGTTCTCGACCGCGGCCAACAATCAGCCAGCCGTGGACATTCAAGTATACCAAGGCGAACGCCGCATGGCGTCGGACAACCGCCAAATCGGTAAATTCACCCTCGACGGCATTCCACCAGCACCGCGTGGCGTACCACAAGTCGAAGTGACGTTCAAAATCGACGCCAACGGCATCTTGGAAGTTAAGGCCAAGGATAAAGCCACCGGCAAAGAACAACACATCTCCATTCAATCGTCCTCCGGCCTCGGAAAAGACGAAATTCAACGCATGGTTGATGAAGCCGCCGCGAATGCTGATTCGGACAAGAAAAAAGAAGAATTGGCCAAGGCGCGTAACCTCGGCGAACAAACCGTTCACCAAACGCGCACGATGATGGAAGAACATAAAGATAAATTCGAAGGCAGCGAAGAAGCCGATATTAAAGCTGCGGTCGAGGCCCTAGAAAAACTCAAAACCAGCGACGACATCGCTGCGATTGAAGCGGCACAAAAGAATTTGGAGAGCAAATCCCAAGCCTGGGGCAAACGCATCCATGAAGCGTCGCTCGCCAAACAACAAGCCGCTGGCGCCAGTGCCGGTGGCGGCGCGGGTCCAGCACCCGAACCACAAGCGCAGGCTAAAAAAGCCGGTGACGATAATATCAAGGATGCTGATTTCACTGTCCAAAAGTGATCAGCGACATCATTCACCAGACCAAGAACGGGCCGCCATTCCGGCAGCCCCTAACCTGAAAGACCAGAGGTACCTGCATGAGTAAACCAGCTATCAAACCAGTTGGATCACACGTTATCGTTCAACGCTCTTCCCCTTCGGCAAAAAGTAAGGGCGGCATCGTCCTTCCTGAATCGGCTAAAGATAAGCCACAAGAAGGTACCGTCATCGCTATCGGCAACGGTAAAATGATGGAAGACGGCAAACGCCAAGTCATGCAGCTCAAGAGCGGCAACCGCGTATTGTTTACCAATTACGCCGGTACCGAAGTCAAAGTTGGTGGCGAAGATTTTCTCGTCATGGATGAAAGCGACGTCTTAGCCATCATCGAATAATGATCGCTTAATACGTTTCCAAACACCTGAAGGTCCAACACCTAAGGCAATAACCCCAGCTGATTTCAGCTGGGGTTATTTGTTGGGCTGGGCACCCATTCCAAACTTTCATTGCCTTCATCAAGATACTATTAACAAGTGGAATGAAGAAACAGGATGAAGTTAACCACGGCAGAAACTAAAGTAATTAATTCCGCTCCTGCAAAAAAAATACTTGGCTTCAGAGTTCCGTGTGGGTCCTGAACTCTCAATAAACAAGAAGGCAGGATATTAACCGCAGAGGGCAAACTTGGAGCATATGTTGTCGGCCCGCACACGAACGTATCCACACGAAAGCCCGAAACGCCAAAATACTTTTTCTTAACTAACAATTTTACCAGCAAGGTTGGTAGCATCACCTAGAAATTTAGCCCTATTTGCTTAATGAATTAACTAATCCGTGAGCCGTAAGCCATGAAGGTGACGCCAATCCCGTATCGGACAATTATGACGCGACAAATACCAAGCACGTACTGATGTGGTACTCCACGGTGAACAATATTGGCTGATTTTACCCAGCCTCTCACTTCCTAAAAACTCCCCATTGCCTTTTGATAACATTCGATAACTATCTTGTCCTCATAAGGAAATAATACCGATTATGAAAAAATATATTCCGCTCTTGCTTGTTTCTTTAACGGTACCGCTCTTTGCCGCTGATGTGATAAAAGAATTAACGCTAGCTGATCTAGGGCTGCCCCCTGACGCAATTCCACCCGGTATGCAAATCGGGTATGTCGCCGTCGCAGGTGGTGAAGCATATCATGAGATCCAGAACGGATCTCCCCATTTTTTAATTCGTATTCCTACTTCTGCCGCTGTCCGCGGAGTTGTGATTGCCTATGCAAATCCTGATCCCAATGAACCGGTTAATAATAATCCAACGGCGGTTATTCCAAAACCGACCCCTAAGCTCATACCATTTTCTATAGCCGAAAAAATTTTCACTGCAGCCCCTGATGGCAGCGAAGCCATACGTAAATTTGAACAGAATCATTTATCCTATCGGATCCGCAACGGAGATGATGAATTTGGATCAAATGCTTTTATTTCGCCATCCGTTGATCGTGGCACGCGTGCCTGGTGGTCGTTGCGCTTAGCGCAAATTCAAGGTGCCGAACCCGCCTCTGCGGTGGAGACACGACGCCAACGACGTGATGAATTGGATGCCACCATTGATCTCTTTACTGGTATTACCGCATTAAACGAGAATCTGCAATTTGACCGACGATTTGCTGTGTCGGGCGGCAGCAAAGCCACCATCGCCATTGATACCTTGCCAACCTTACAGGTTCGCGAATTACCCTGGGATCGCATGGCGGGCGCGACAGACGCCAAGCAAGCACAACTGGACCTGCTCGCACTGCATATCCCATCCGATCAATATGCTTTATTATTCCCTTCCTTTCCCGCTTTAGTAACGGCTATTCAACACGCTGACGCCACGTTATCCGGACCTTTACAGCTACTGGCAGGTCACGGCGCTGACGCCGGCACCAAGCAACGATACCAACGCCAACTTGGCCTTGAACTTAATGAACTGTCTCAACGTTTTGGTGAACAAGTTATTGATCACATTGCACTTACGGGCTCTGATCCGTTTTTACGCACCGGCAGTGATGTCGCCGTCATCTTACATGCAAAACAACCGGCCTTATTGGCGGGATATTTATTGCTGAAACAGCAAGCGCTTATCCAAGCAGGGGCTGTCGCGACTCAAGGAAAAATTGGCACCTATACCTGGAAGGCCGCCGTCAGCGCCGACCGATCCCTTTCAAATTATGTACTCAGCGATGGTGAAATAACTGTGGTAACTAATTCTTTGGCGCAAATAACCGCATATGTCGAGGTACGCACTGGCGCAAAATCAGCGCTAGCCAGTTTACCAGAAATGACCTTTTTTCGTCGGCGTTACGTGCAAGAAGCTAACGAACTCGCTTTCCTAGTTATTAGCGATGCCACCATTCGGCGTTGGACCTCCGCTCAATGGCGCATTGGTGATTCACGACGAACCAGAGCACTCGCCGTCATGATGAATATGCAGGCTGAATGGATCGCCGCTCGCTGCGCTGCCACTTGGAGACCCATCGATATTCCAGAAGATCTCGGGGAAATCACCATCACAACAGCGGGTATTCATTCATCCATTTATGGTTCGCTTGGTTTTATGACACCCATTGCCGAACTAAATCTTACTCTCGTCACAAATGAAGAAGCTGAAGCCTATAAACGCTTCCATGATCGTTATCAGCGCTCATGGCGTGATTATTTTGATCCCATTGCCGCACGACTCTACAACACCACTAGTAACCGCTTCGGCGTCGATCTCAGTGTACTTCCCTTAATCGTCGGCACTGAATATCGCGATATATTACGCTTCACCGGCAAAGCAAAAATTGCCCCAGAGGCCGGCGATCCACATGCCGCCTTGCTGCAAATAGCGGTCGCACTTGACCATGAAACTGGTCCATTAGCAGATTTCAATAATGAAGCGAGCGCGATGCTCGGCGGACTTACGTCTCCCTTTGGATGGGTTGGGAATACCGCATCC
>SYDV01000514.1 GCA_005801395.1 Planctomycetia bacterium
CCTATCAGCCAAATAAATACCTTGCCGGTATTTATGAACGTGGCGGTGAATTAAAATTGGCGCAAGAAGCGTATCGTAAATGCTGGACCTTACATAAAGATAAAGAGAGCGCTCTCGGTTTTGCGCGACTGTCACTTAAACGTGGCGATACGAATAAGGCCATGGAAGCGGCACAAACGCTCCTAGAAGACCCAACCATGGCGGATGAAGCTAAAGCCATCATGGGGTCGGCAAAATTAGCGATGAATCAGTTAGCCGAAGCAGAAGAATTGTTGAAAGCGGCCGTTGGAGGCACGCTGAGCGATGATTCAAAACAATATGCAACTTATAACTTGGGCTATATTTATTTACGCAATAATAAGGGAAATGAAGCGCGTGAATTGTGGAAAAAATTAACTACGCCTGTGGCTGAATTAGCGTTGGCCTGTTTAGAGCATCGTGCGTTTGATAAAATTGAATCATTGCCGTCAGAAGGGCTAAAGAAACTGGCGAAAGAACTGAATGCTGCTGTTGGATTGGAACAGGGTCAACACGCTATGGCAGGAGCGTTGGATCCTGTCGACAGTAAGCGTAATTTGTTTCTTACCTATGTTGCAAAAGTCCTGCAAAGCGTGGGTTCGCCTCAAAGTATTCGAGATTTATCGGTAACCTCGACCGTGGAATCGCTTCGGTGGCAGGCTTATGGTCACATCATTGCTGGTCGCTTTAGTGATTGCGAAAAAGTAATCGCACAATTACCAAAAGATGATGGATACGGTTTGGCTTACACGATTTTAATTGCCGACGCCAAAAAAGATCAAAACAAAGCTCTGGATGCCTATAAGCGCTTATCTACTAGTCCCAATCCGCCACGTGAATGGATGTTGAAAACGGCGGCAATTTTTGATTCGCTTAATGATGACTTCAAGGATGACCAATTTGACTGGCCAGAAGGTGACACCCCGCAAAGTGGCTGGAAATACAGTGCGCCTGGTACTGGTATTCATATTCACGCAAAAGGCGGAATGTTGGTATTTGAAGGTCGTCAAGCCGTGTCACAAGATCCCGTATCGCATGCTTACATGATGGTTCGCCAAGATCGCTTAAAAACCATTACGTTGGCGTTAGATATTAGCGGTATTAGTACGGCCATGGGCGGGCTAGAAATAATGAACGATAAAAATGATGCCGGTGTTCAATTAGCGGTTCGTAATGATAACCGTTTAGCGTGGCGTACGGTTCGCGGTGGTGGTTCTTATGGAGAATGGGAAAATATTGCCTTACAAATTCAAGGGGTTGTGGCGAAAATCTCTATCGAATATGCGAATGGTCGCGTCATGGCATTCATGGCTGATGACCCGTTGCGTAAATACCCGTTAGGCGACGGAAATTTGTCGGATAATGCCATGCTGACCGTTGGCATTTGGTCTGCGGCAGATCCGGGAACGGATTTTAAAATTGCCGCCGATTCGATGCAAATTCAAATGCGTCCGGTCGGAACTCAGCCGAAGAGTGATCGTTTCGGTCAGTAAGTCGGTCTAACGAATTGGTTAATTTACCAATTTGGTGGCATTTAGCGAAATGCTTAGTGATCATTAAATTAACAATGACGTTTCACGTGAGTGTGAGGCGTCATTTTTTCAACCTATTCTACGGATGGCTGCGTTATGCGGTGTTTTTGTTATCGCGTCGATCAACCGAGTTTGATGGCGGCTCTTACGGATGAAGCATTGCTTACGCGTTATCAATCGACGATTGGTGATGAATTACCCGCATTAGCAGATCGTGGTTTGGTGCGTTTTTTACGTAAACAAGGCACCTTAGTCAGCCGCGCACTTACTGACGGATTTGATCGTTTAGCCGAACAGGATATTGCGGCGGCAGATAGTTTATTGACGGACGTCTTCGCCGTCGCGACCTATCATAATTGGTTTTTACCGCTGGAATCGCTCGGAGAACGCGATCTACCAGTCGAAGAATTACCTCGCGGATTGTTAAGTGCCGATATCAGTACGGATGGGGCTAAATTGTGGGTCATTGATGAAGATACGATAGCACTCACACGTGATCGAGAAGCGGACGAGCAACCTGATATGAGCACGCATCATCGTAGTTAACGATGCGCATTGTCGCTATCATGTGCCTAACGTTAATTGATGAGCGCTTAGTGTTTGGCTGAGTAAATTATCCATTATAGCCCGATCCGCTTCGGCAATGGAGCTGGTGGTATGCAGCACAAATATTTCGTTTGCTTGGTTTGGCGCGATGAGCGACTGCCATTTTACCGCGTCTTTTCCGGTCATGACTATAGTGGCTTGATGACGTTGAGCGGTGGCTTGGACTTCTGCGACATCTGATAAATCGTAATGATGGTGATCAGGGAAGCGCAGACTTTCCATCACACGCCAGCTATAAGATGCTGCCGCACGTTCAAATCCCAGCGGATTACCGATGCCACTGACTAAAATTACCGATTTGTTGCCTAGTGTGCTAATGGGAATTGCTGCATCACCACCTAATACGGTTCCTAAACCCGCATTTTCATCCAGGACATGGATAATTGGTTTATTAAACTTCAATAACTGTTGTTTTAGTTTTGTATGATCGGCGTCGCTGATTAATTGGGAACGTGTTATGGCTAATACGTGCGCGCGATTTAGTGCACGAAGAGATTCGCGTAAATAACCCAGTGGCAAAGTGGCGCCGACCTTAAGGTTAGGTGAGCCCCAGGGACGAGTGGCATCAATCATTACTATATCGAGGTCACGATAGAGGCGACGGTGTTGAAAGGCATCATCAAGAATGAGGCAATCTGCGCCTTTGTTTATAGCAAGTTGTCCACCAACGACGCGATTCGGGTTACAGTAAACAGGACATTCACGAACGGTTTTCGCTTCATCATTTGGCTTGCCGCTTTCACCATATCCGCGTGAAATAATGGCTGGGTTCAGCTTATTTGCCTTAGCCCAAGTAGCTAAATACCTTGTCAGCGGAGTTTTTCCGGTTCCGCCAGCAGTAAGGTTGCCTACTGACCACACGGGGACAGGCAATTTATGGATTTGTCGCCAACCATAATCAAAGGCAGCGTTACGAAGTGTTACCAAAGGACGAAAAGCCAACCAAGCCGGGGTCAATAACCAACGGTTAGGAGTCCCTGGAAGCTCTTCACGCCAGCGGCCTCTCATCGAACGCACGAGCATGTGAATTATAACTTAATGGTTTCGAGTTCGGCAGGCACGCCAGTGCGACGCAAGAAAACTTGTCGTGCCTTTGGATCAAGTGCCATGAAGACTAATGAGATGGGCACACGTTCAGAATCGTTTTCAACGCGATTTGTTTTAGGCATATTTTGACCAAAGCCAAACCAGTTTGCAATAATAGAGGGGGTTACGCCGTTTACGGCAACTATTTGGCTGGCCGTTTGTTCTAAGCGCATTTTACTGGTTTTGTCCACAGTGCTAACCGAGGACATGATATTTTCATCAAGCGCATGGTTCGTGTGTACGCGTGGGGCGTTCATGAATGGGTCGTTTAGACGTATTGATAACTGTCCGCTCAACTCATTCGTAAAGCGTTCGCCATTAGCAGAAAGACCATGTATCGCTGCTCCACCTTGGCGCGGTCCTGTATTTGCGCGGCGTTGCACATCATCAAAACTTGGAGAGCTCAGCATTGCTGATAATAAATGACTTGTAAATAATCCATCGACACCATCGCTTACCCGTAATTCATTTCGGGCTACAGCTATGCCGGCTTCAGATAATCCTGCAATTGGCCCTAATCCAGCCAGGGTCAAACAGAGGGTTGAGGGGCCATGCGTGGGTATCCGACGTAATAATGTTAGGTAGGGAAAAAGCGCGGGATCAAGGTACCAACACATTGCCATTAAGGGAAAGCCGTCAGCGGTATGTGTCGCATCAATGGTGACGTACGTACTTGGCATTGGAGCAACGGAACAGGACAAGCGACTGAGTAAATCGTTGTAGCCATGAATTATAAGCAGATCTGTAACTGGTAATTCGGCCCCATGGGCCATGGCTTCAAGTTCCATCCAGAGCGACGGCTCGTGCCGTTGAATAATGGCCTGCGATGGTGCTAATAACGTACGTAATCGTTCAGGATTTAATGTGTGTCCGCCAGGTTTTGCGTAGGTACATAATTGGTCAGTTAAATATTGCGATAATACCTGTAATCGCGGTTTAAGTCGAGCGCCCAGGTGCGCTCCCATGGTGCGTGGGGTGCCGATAACCGCGATTAAAGGAACGCCGCCGATTACTTCAGCATTTGGGCTAGATGCTACCGCCATGGTTAGATTCCAGCCGCATATGGCTTAGCGAAAAGAGGAAGGAGAACGTGGTGATGAATAAAACACAATCAGCTAACCGAAAGTGCAGGAGGCAGGACATACTTGATGGCAGCAGTCGGATCAACAGATCGTTGCGCGCAGGCTATCTGGGGGACCTCGGCGCACGCATCAATTTTCACTTGGTTTTGGGGAGCATCAGTAGGGCTAACCAAGTTGGGTCAGGTTGCAGCTTGAAAGCTAAACGCTTGGTCTATGGTCTGCGCCCGTTCCAAGTCTAGGAGTTTCAAGATGGCTAAAGCAGCGGCAAGTAACAGTAAATCCAGCCCCAAGACAACAAAAGCAGCGGTAAAGGTGCCCGTTAAAGCTGCCGCGAAGGCCAAGCCAATCGTCAAGCCAACAAAAGTCGTCGTTAAGGCAGCCACCAAGCCGGCAAAGTCGGCGGTGAAAGCCCCAGTAGTCGCGAAAGCCCCTGTAAAAGCCAAGCCTGCTCCTGCGGCGATAAAGTCAGCGCCTGCCAAAGCAGCACCTGTCAAAATTGCACCACCTGCCAAAGCAGCAGCGCCTGCCAAAGCAGCAGCGCCTACCAAAGCAGCACCAGTCTC
>SYDV01000515.1 GCA_005801395.1 Planctomycetia bacterium
GCCAGCAGATTTACAGTCTGCCCCGTTTGGCCACTTCGGTATCTACCCATAAGGCAGTCATCAACACTTACTCAACACTTACGTTGAATCGTTTAGTCATTCGTCATGTCATTAAATTGTAAAAAGAGCGTAAGCAAAAAGAGCGGAGCCACCTGCCGGGCTCGAACCGGCGACCTACGGTTTACAAAACCGTTGCTCTACCAGCTGAGCTAAGGTGGCCTTTTTCAGGCGGGGCCTGGTAATTGCCTACCCTTTGCAAAAGGGACGCGAAGGCTAGATGGGGCACTATGGGTGTCAAGCTCGCCGCTGGTCTCATTCCGGCGTCAGTGCTTGGCTCTCGTAATCAGAGAAAAAAGTCGATTTATGCCTGTGTTTATTCACTTTTTAGAGCTAAATTATTTGGTCCGGCAGGTCCGAAAGGTCCGGTGAACCCGAAAGGTCCACTCCATTTTCGTTTATCGTGCGAGAAAATGCCGTCGGTTTTTTGCCTGTCGAGCAGGAACCCCGAAGCCCTCTGCCGCCATGACGAAACCACACCGTCGATCTTCGGGTCGGCTGGTTTCAACGGCTACATTTTTTATCGCCCGTCCTAGCCGTCCTGATGCTAATGCGATGAGAAAATGTGATCGAATGCTTTCAGCTTTTATTGAACAAATACCTGAAATTGCACTGAGCTGCCGCCATTTTGATCACTGCCGCCGTTATCGATACCAGCTTTTGCTTTGAAACGAGTAAAACCCTTCCCTGCGATATCGTAAATAATAACGGAATTGGCATGTACACCGATGCCCTGCACTGACTTGCCACCAACTTTCAATTCGCTGTCGCCAACACTACGCCCAACCCGTGCTTGGCCCCAGCCGCTGGTCGCGGTAAGCCATTTTAAGTCAGTCAATTTTTGTTCGCCATTTGGACCAACGAGCACGGGATCAACCCAATCTGCCCAATCTGCCGCATAGCCATTGCCGCCATCATTTACGACTAAGTGAAGTTGCTTCGCGTCAGTAATGTCGACATCAATGGTGATCATCCCCTCCGTGACTACGGGACTCGAAAATTTTGCTTTCTTGGGATCCATTTGCGATGTGGTGCCATCGCCCGGCGTGCCATCGGGATTAACCCGGCTACGCAACATGCCATTCAATTCGATGTCCGTAGGATCACTTTGAATGCCTGTCTCTGGCACTTCGGCTTTGGTCAACCACACCATCGCATTGAGCACCACCTTACGTTGATTCGCATCGGCCCAATTTTTGTGATAATGACCGCCCGTGAAGCCAAAACCACGATTCGCCCCAGGATTATCCACCACCCACATCATCGTTTCGGTGCGTCCTTTGTCTGCCTGAATATGTGGATACGGCCCCTTCGGATAAACATACGGGCCATCACGCACAGCGTCTGACGGCACCGCTTTTAAGATCGGCACAATGCCGGACTGATCATCGCGAAAGCGCATATTAAAATACCACTCATCTTTGTTGCTAAATGATTGCACCCCTCGCGCAACTGGATGATTGGGAAATTCTTTGAAATCTGGCTCCCACATTGGATTGCAAGAAAATTCATGCTGATAATGGCCGCCGATCCATTCAATAAATTCAGGACCGCCTTTATCTTTTAACACCTCGACACCGTAGTGAAGGAACCCCAAACCAACGCCACGTTTGGCTAATGCGCCAATGATTTCCTTATGATTTTCCTGCACCGCAGGATGTTTCGCTCCGCCATCACAGTAAATTACCACGGCATCGGCGTTATCAAAAGCACTGGGATCCATTTGTGGCCAGCCATTATAATAATGAGCCGCGACAACCGAGGAAACTTTGTCCAAACAACGGCGAAAACAATAAACTCCCGCTTCAAATTCGTGCATTCCCTGGGCATGACTATTTTTGCCCGCAATTAAAACGATTTTTTTTCGGCCATCATTCAAAGGTAAACGCTTGAGTTGAATATCTTTGAAAAACACCTGCATCGGCGGGCCTGCGTGCAGCTGTAAAGCCAGCAATCCAGCCATGGAGCGTTTATCTAGGTGATGATCAATGACGTCTGCCGTCAACGTATCGTTTATATATTGCTGCAGATGATTTCCGCGTGCCACGATGCGATACGTATTCCAGTCTTCTTTTTTAATAATGGCTTGAATGGCTGCTGGTTCGCCAACAGCGCCGATGACTTCGACTTTGCCTTCTGCCGTAATCGCGGTTTTCTGACCACGTTTGGCTAAAACCCCACGACCTTTCTCTTCGTAATTAGTCCCGCCCCAGCCATCACCGGCTTCAAAGTCTGCTTGGTAACCAGCTATCACCCATTTCCCAAGATCGCGTGAGCGATATTGAATGCCAGAATTGCCGCCGATAATTTTGAACGATACGAATAATTCGAAATCGTCTAATTCGCCACCACGCCAAATACAAAACGTATTGCCTTTCGTCGGTTTTTCTGCTGTCGTTTGACCAACAATACAGCCATTTTCAACGCGCCAAAATTCCGGATTAGCGTCCCAGCCCGTCAGGTCCTTGCCATTAAAGAGTGCATGAGCTGGCGTTGCCTCTTGGCTCCAAGTATGCGTGAGGGCAACACAAACAAGAAACACGACGAAAAACGCGCGCATGGGCATGCCTTTCAAAAGCAGCAAAGGTCAAAAGACCGCAGAGAAACGTTTACGCTGACAGCCAGGTCCGCGTTGAGGTCAGCGATCTATTCAGCTATTGCCAAGCAAACAAGCCGTTGTGCCGCCTGTTCATAAACAGCGATTGAACCGCCACCGCCGCCACAGTCCTGAAATCAACACTGCCGTGATAAACGTAATCCAGAGCGATAATATCTCTTTCCGTGGTGCAACAGAACGCTGTCGATTAAACCAATGCCCATGTTGTCCCGCGTGCACAGGTTCTTGCACCGGTGACGATCTGTTAGAGCCTCTGCCCCACTCTTCTGTTCTCCTTCACCCGATTGCCTCTTAGAAAGGCCCGCCATGAAATTCGGCATTAATCTTTTGCTGTGGACCGACGACCCTACCCAAGACTCTTTTTTACCGGTGATCAAGAAATTAAAGAAAATGGGTTTCGACGGCGTCGAATTGCCAGTCTTTAATAACGATATCTCTCGCTGGGAAAAATTGGGCAAAGAACTCGATAAACTCGGCTTGGAACGCACCGCCGTGACCGTGCGTTCCGTTGATGATAATCCGATTAGCTCAGACGCAGCCGTGCGCGCGAAAGGTATCGCCGCAACCAAGCTCGCGCTCGATTGCTGCAAAGCCGTGGGCGCAACCCACCTCGCAGGTCCTTATTATGCCGCGCTTGGTCATTTCAGCGGTGCAGGTCCCACCAAACAGGAATGGAAATGGGGCGTCGAAAGTATGAAACCAGTGGCCAAATATGCAGGCGAACTCGGCATCACCTTGGTTCCTGAATTTCTTAATCGTTTTGAAATTTATTTACTCAATAACTCTGCCGACGCCGCCAAATTTGTGCGCGAAGTAAATCACCCCGCCTGCAAAATGATGTACGACACCTTCCATGCCAACATCGAAGAAAAGAGCATCACCGCTGCCTTAC
>SYDV01000516.1 GCA_005801395.1 Planctomycetia bacterium
AGCCGCTGATTATTTAATTAAAGACGGACTACAGGCAGAGCGTCTGATCACCACGATTGATACGGTTATTACCAATGACCGTATGGCTTATGCCTCGCGCAAACACGCCGAAACTCTTTCTGCGCTCGTTCGTGGAACGGCGCGTTCAGTTGGTTTAGAATATTTGCGCCACATGACTCGAACAATTGCCACGTCGTTTGGTATCACTCATGTATTATTCGCCGTTATTGAAGGCGCTTGGGCAGACTGCATGTCGACGTGGTCGGTTGACGGGTTTCTTTACCCACGACGTTTTGCCAGTGATCATCAAATTTTCGCAAACATCACCACTGCGCACCTTTCGCCACAGCCAAATCTATCGATTGCTTCTACCTGCATTTCATTCGCTGATAGCATGGGCACAATAGAAGGTGCCTGTCACGCCCTCATGGTCCGAGATCCATCCGGATCCATCTGTGGCGCACTCATTTTAATCGGCCCAACACTGACGATCGATAATCAACAGCGTGATGTGCTTGCACTTTGCGTGGAACGCGCTGAAGCCGAACTCGCCCGTGTTAAAACCGATCAATTGCTGGCGGAACGCTTACGGATCGAACGAGCCCTATCGCAATGTGCATGCACCTTACTTGCCGATCGTGACCCAGATAATTCTATCATGTGTGCTTTAGAACATTTACTTGGCACCACACAAGGCGATGCGCTGACAGTACTTTTACTCGAATCTGATGCGGTAACGAAAAGCAATCCCCGATGGAATTGCGTCGGCTCCGTTGGCAAATCACGTGATCGAGTTCTAGTGCCTAACCATGAACTCAATCAATGGAACGATCGTTGGTGGTCCGAACTTGCAAAGGATCGCATTATTGCCAGTCCTATTAGACTGCTACCACATGAAGAAGCACAATGGCTCTGCGCCCATGACGTCTGTTCAGTTTTGGCCGTCCCACTGCGCTGGCGCGACACCACCATTGGCTACATACGCGTCGATCATCGTCACGAATATCGTTGGTCACGCGAAGACGTCGCCATGGTCCGAAGCGGAGGCGTTTTGGTAGCTGCGTATCTTGAACATCGCCGCGCCATGGCGAATAATCGCGCCATGGCTGGCTGACTCCACTTGAATTAGCTCGCACTGACGAGACTTTCAGCAAAAATTAAACCATAACCACTTGCGTGATGGTTATGGTTTAACGTAATTCAAACTATCATATTACTCTGACACTGGCCGCCAGGCCCTCTACTCTCCCTAGCGGCCACGATTCAGATTTAGAATGCGTACTGCGTATAGACCCAGAATTTATTAATACTTTCGGCTGCCGCGCCGGTGGCATTCGCTCCGGTCATATTCGCCGTTTCGTCGCCTTTAAACTTGGCATATTTTACACCGACCAATAATCCAGGGAATTGCGATACTTTATATTCGGCCAACAAATCGATTTCATCACCGTAATGATCGCCAAGACTATCGGCATTAAACGAATAGGCTATCGCTGTAAGGGTTAACCCGGCAATCATGGGTGGTGCCCAGGACAACGTAACCGCATGCGCTTCTAAACCCGCATTTGGGGTATTCAGGAAAATATCATTCCAACCATTAAACGCATGACCGGTCGCTAATGGGGTGGTAAATTTAGCCGTCTCACTTTCGCCTTCCAACACGTTGTAGCCATATTTAATCGATAAGGCACCAACTCCGACACCACCTTCAATTTGATAATAAGCGGCGTCATAAGAATTCGTGTTGCTACCATAATCTGACTGACTCGCATACTCTGCACCATAAAGAACACTGACGGTATCCGAAGTTTTATAAGCACCGCTGGCACGTGCGCCAATCGTTGCGCTACTATTATTAGTAACACCAGCAACCACACTCTCATAATCAAGGAACAACCCATAGGCGACCAATTGTCCAATACCGTCTAATTTATAAGTCGCTTGCCCTAAGTGGGTATCCATATCAAAGCGGCCTTGAAATGGCGCTGTATTTGATGAATCAGGAAAGATACGGTTGACGCGATTAATGTAATTATATCCAAGTGATAGCGCCATCCCATTGCCCTGATATGGCACGGTGCTTATACCTGCGCCATCAAACGTTTGCTGATCTTGACGCCAAGCCACCGCACCCACGAGACGTTGGTTGCTCAACAGAATTTCTTGCCGTCCAAAACTGAGATTCGTTTTCCATGGGTCTTTACTGTAACCATATTTGAGTACGGCTTGATTCATTTCCACGGTTGGCGTGTCAGCCACTAATGGGTAGAGCGTTTTGCCGTTCGTCGCATTGCGATAATTATCGTTACCAACATCGAAAACGCCTTCGAATTGTGCGAAAGCCGTAAATCCTTTGTAATTTTTGGTTTCGTACCCGAGCGCGGCACGCAAGGTCGACGCATTGGCATTTTTGCTAAACGTCGACTGATCAACGCGTTCATAGCGATAACGCAAGGCGCCCGTAACTTTACCGAAGGACACCGCTTCGCATAATTCGCTTAGCTCATCGGCAACGGTTGCGGAGTAGGAAAGACCAGGAAAGGCCAAGCAGGCCAAAAGCGGCACCAACGTGCGCTGCGAGAAAGATATAAACATAGAATTCCTTGAGGATTGAGGACCTTGTGCTGCATGGTGACTCACCAAACAGCACAAGATCACACGACGTGGTTAATGTTAATGTAAGATTTTATGCTGAAGCGGGAGCAGGCACCGATGATGGGGAAGTGCTTTCTGCATTGGCCGGAGCAACCGATTTTTTTTCTGGTTCTGCGCCACTACGACGCGAGAAGAGAAAACGAATACATTCATTGCGATAATGAGCAAACTTCGCGCTTTCAAAAACGGCCAAGCGATCACGCGGGCGAGGGAAATCAATTTCTAGAATTTTTCCAATCGAAGCGTTCGGACCATTATTCATCATCACGACTTTATCAGACATGTAGATCGCTTCGTCGACGCTATGAGTCACCATAAATACCGACAAATGTTCTTCAAAATGCAAGCGCAACGATTCATCTTGTAACTGACTACGCGTCAATTCATCAAGTGCACCAAATGGTTCATCAAACAACATCAATTCTGGACCCATAGCTAGCGCACGGGCAAGGCCTGTGCGCTGACGTTGACCACCGCTAATTTCATGCGGATATTTGTGCATGTGATCTTTAAGACCCACTACCGATAACCAATGTTCTGCGCGTTTAATTCGCTCTGCATTACTTTGATCTTTAAACACTGAATTGACGGCCAACATGACATTGCCAATCACCGTGCGCCAGGGCAATAAACTATGGTTTTGGAACACCACGGCTCGTTCAGGACCTGGCTTGGTAATTTCAACTTCCTTAAAACAAACGGAACCATCAGAAGGAAGATCTAGGCCAGCGATCATGTTTAATAAAGTGGATTTACCGCAGCCTGAATGGCCGATAACGGTTATAAATTCACCTTTTTTTACTGTGAGATTTATTTTAGATAAGACTTCAATACGTCCTTTCGTTGGGTGATTAAAATGTTTAGCTACATTGATGATTTCGAGGAATTTCATAAAGCCTTAGCGGAATTTGTTTATGGGTGAGTAAATAGGTATTCGGTTTTTTTAGCTGACTCTTTAGCGGACTGTGAGCAGTGCGCCTGGAGAAACGAGACGCTGTAAAGCGATCATAATGCGATCTAAAATAAATCCGATAATACCAATGGTCAAAACCGCGACCATGATAAAGGCGAGCGTGTCATCGCTAGATGATTGGTACATGTCCCAGACAAATTTACCAAGACCGGGATTTTGCGCTAACATTTCTGCCGCAATCAAAACCATCCAGCCCACACCGATTGATAAACGCATGCCGTTAAATATTTGCGGTAAAGCTGCGGGTAAAATCACTTTAAAGATCGTTCCGAATTTTCCGAGGTTGAGGACCTTCGCCACATTGAGGTAATCTTTATCAACTTGTGCCACACCATTTGCCGTATTGATCAGGGTCGTCCAAAGACTGCACAAAGTAACCACTACCGCAGAGATGACGTAGCTTTTCGCCCAAAAACTATTTGCCGCAACGTCCGTCATCGTTGCACCTACGATAATGGCCACAATTGGCAACCACGCGAGTGGTGACACTGGACGAAATACTTGAATAAATGGATTAATCATTTCAAAGGCAGCCGCACTCATGCCACATAAAATTCCGAGTGGAATGGCGATGAACGAAGCGATCACGAAACCGGTGAAAACCGTCTTTAGCGAAACCCAAATTTGATCCACATAAGTCGGAGATGCCGTAAAAGGCATGATTTGTTTCAGTTCATCGGCTTTCATCTCTGGATTGGCAACGAGCGCTTCGGCGAATTGCACTTGGTACTCGGCATAGTTACGTTGAGACTTTTTATACTCATCGTGCATTTTACCTGCCGCTTGAACCACTTCGACTGGACCTGGTAACTTGGCTCCTTTGATAGTCACCGAATGACTGATGACATGCCAAACAAACAAGAAGATCATTACCGCCAGGATAGGCAGACCTATCATACGCACAAAACGACGAAATTCGTAGGCGACATCCTGACCGCAAAGCATTTTTATCGGCGGCACGAACCAGGTAAGGCCAAGAATATTAAGGTAGAGCAAAATTTTATTGAGCATGAATTCTTTCTTTCGAGTGCTTTATTATCGGCACAGACTTTGATGATCAGGGGATGATTGATATGGATAATCGACATAGAGCATCAGGGACTTCTCATGCCCTACGCCGATTTTACGCGGTTTTATACTTATTTGAGACCGACCGAAAATTTCTTTATATAATCATTTGGTTTTTTGGGATCGAACGCAATCTTATCAATGAAGACTTCGGCTGGATGCGATTGATAATCTTCAGCTGGCAAGTCTGCCGCTTTCACTTTTCCATCAGTGAGCAATTCACCAAATGCCTTACGATAAAGGTCAGTACGGAAAGTTTGATCGGCAATTTCAAAGTACCAACTATCCGAACGGTTGATGGGTATTTGCCCCCAACGACGAGCCTGAGTTAGGCCCCACACGGCGTGACTTTTGAAAGGAAATGAGGCAAAGCGACCGTAAAATATATTAAAATTCTTGGCTTCGCGACGATCACCTGGTTGGTATTGGTAAGTACCGAGCATTGATTCAGCTAGCACTTCAACATTGGTTCCGATGTAATTCTTATTGGCTAACATCTCACAGGCGAGCTTGCGATTCGCGGGACTTTCATCGAGCCATTGTCCTGCTCGAATCAACCCTTTTATAACGGCATTTAACGTATTGGGGTATTTTGTCGCCCATTCTTCTGATACACCGAAT
This sequence comes from Planctomycetia bacterium, assembly GCA_005801395.1. Next base: position 5,318 of record SYDV01000516.1, read on the forward strand.
ACTTTATCTGGACAGCCATCAAAGATGTATTGATCACCATTGACAGCGACGCCAATGCCGTCCACCACTGCGCGTTGGTTCCACGGTTCGCCGACACAAAAGCCATCAATCGTATTGGCCGTCATGTTTGCCACCATTTGTGGTGGTGGTACGGTAGATAACAACACGTCTGCGTCTTTTTTGCCTACCGGATCATTTGGGCCTTCGTAGAAACCTGGGTTTACACCACCCGCAGCTAACCAATAACGCAACGTAAAATTGTGACTTCCGCTAGGAAAGGTCATGCCAAATCGTAGTGGGTTACCCGCTGCGGTTCGCTCCTTAGCAATCGCCTTAATCGAATCGGCTTTAACCGGCAGAGGATATCCCGGTTCTTTTAAAGCAGGATCTTTTTCCTGCATCTGCTTCCAGAGCGCATTAGAAACGGTGATACCTTTACCATTAATACACATATTATATGGCGTGATAATATTTGAACTACCTAAGTATCCGATGCGAGCGCCAATTGGATGATTATACAGCATATGGGAACCATCGAGTTCCATATTTACCACACGTTCCTGTACCGTTTTCCAGTTAGCTTGAACTTCAATCGTGACGCTTAGTCCTTCTTCGGCAAAATAGCCTAATTCGCGGGCCGCAATAATTGGAATACAATCGGTTAATTTAATCATCCCCAATTTCAACACAGGTTTTTCAATTTTATTTGCCTTAATTTTAGCGAGATTCGGGCGCGGATTGACGATTTCATACGGCGTAAAGGTCATCGCTGTCGCTGTGCCTTCTGCCGCTTGAACCGCAGTCAGAGAACAACAAGTGCTCAAAGTGAGGGAAAGAAAAATGCCGCGAAAGGTGAGAGACATAGACAGCTCCTGAGAGGAGAGAGAGGAAAGGGGAGAAAAAAAGGCGAGTGGTGATGGGATTTCGCTGAGCGATGTCAGGCGATGTTATTGATTTATTCTATAGTTCTGAACGTGCCAAACTCAGGGAAGGAAAACGTCACAACAAGTAACATTTGCCTGATGTCTTCTATAAAGCAGGGAAAAAACCCTGATTTTACCACTTTTTTTCGTTAGTTAGTTGGCTCTAAAACGCAGATTCAAAACAACCTCACCAGTGATTTGCAATACCAATGAACAGAAATCATAAGCAAAGGCGATTTTCATCACTGTAACATTTTGTGCCTCTGCTGCTTGATGCAGCAGGGAATGGCTTGCTCATGCAACATTACCACTGCGATTGATAACGACGCGATAAGCAATCTTTTTCTGCTGACTCAATCAGGTGACCTTGCCCAAGATTGATAAGAACAACAGTAAATTTTTTTAAATCATCTGCGTGCGAAGCCGTTCGACTGCGTTGCGGCACATGGCTCGCGATTAGGAATGGTCTATCGCTTAACCGATTTATTTTCACTTGAGCGCAGAATGTCGGCTAACTATTCGCGGCCCTCATTCTAACGATTGCTGACGGTCTAAACGGATCAGGTCTGATGTGAGCTGGTTAACCATTGCCGTTTGCATAAGACTGAGATCACAGGCCAATATAAAACTTAAATCCTGCACCGACCTACGACCATCAATCGCGTCCTATAGTCGCCATTCTCTTTGCGTGAGCAACAAATCTTGTTTCGCTTTCGGTGTACTCATGATCGGGATTCTCCCTTTATCTGGAGATCAACGAAAGCGAAGCAAGATCACCTTGCCTAGTTCAGTCAGCGCAAAATAATGTTGTCATCCATTTTTTGATGAGACATCAAGTCAAGGAGTCGGCGCTAAATTTTCCCATTGAGGATCACGATAAGGCGTGCGCACGGTTAACCAGGTAATGACTCGATCATGGCGCTCGATGCCCTGATTATTGCTCCAACCATAAATAAGTGATTGCCGACCATCACGGCTGGGACGTAAACTAAAAAGCGGCGGTAATCCCGTATTGGTCGCTAAGGCATTCAATCGACGTACTTCGCGTTCTAATCCCATTTGTGATTTATCGTCAGGATCTACACCAGGCAAAATCAGTAAGATATAGGTGCCGCGATATAAATTTTCTGGATTTTCGCCAGATGTTTTGGTCGGTGGGGGTAATCGCACTTGATAATCTGGCGGAGGTAATCGTGCCCAACCACTCATTGCATCAACAATAATAATACGATTTATACCATCAGCGCCTGGATGATAACGCAACTGCCACCACGATTTATTATTCGCATCTACCTGACTTGGTTGCAAAACTTCGATAGCCTCACCCCATTTTATTTCATCACGTAACTGTAAATGTGCCGCATTCGACACGACCTGAGCCCGAGAAATCGGCGGACGTTCTTCGCAGCCAATGCACAGGAACAAACTAACCGCGACGAGGATAACCATTAAAAGGCGCATAGGTGCTCCGTAGGCGCGGTTGTAGTCCATGGCAGCGGTTGGTTCAATCATGGGACCAGGGATAACTTGAATACGTCATCTGGGGTGGACGACAATCCACTCAATAATCGAGATTCACCCATCTTTCAGTCAGTTGCGGTATGATGCCACGCGCGCGGCGATCCGCCTTAGCGCGCATATGGATAGCGAATGGGCATTATCCCCGACCAAGCGCATCAAGTTCATCCTCATCGTAACCTAAATAATGACCCAATTCGTGATACAACGTTTGTTGTACTTCCAGGTCAAATTCACGTTTGGATGTTGCGCTATGTTCGTGAGCGCGACGGAAGAGATAAATGCGTGGGGACATGGTTGGTGAAGCACCAGTTTCTAAATCACCGCGTTCTTCACCGACAAAAAGGCCGAGCACTTCCGGCTCATCGAATCCCTCTAACAATATTGGCTCGGCATAATCTGATAAAATAAGGGTCACTTCTTCTAACGACTGGCGCAATTTTTCCGGAAGCGCATCGCCAGCAGCTTCTACCGCATGTTGAAAGTGGCGCCAGCTCACCCGAAAAGGTAACGACTGTGCTTCCACTTTCGCATGACTCGCCTTAGCAAATGCCTTATCGGCGAGGCGATAATTACGCATGCGTTCATGGACGCAGCCAAACCAATACCAGGACTCGCCGTGATCTGGACGATCAGCAACCAGTCCTTTACCGGCGGCTAACGCACGCGGCATATCGTCTACGCGATACGCTTCCCATATTTGGGCCAAACCATCGGCTAAATGCGCGTCAGCAACTTCATCGCTGCCATCATCGACTTCTTCTTCATCGTCGTCATTCATGATCGCATTGAAACACAGCGCGAGACGGGAGGAAGGGGGGAGTAGCTACGAGCTGCGAGTTTCGAGATGCGAGACGAATTGATCTCCTTATATTTTTGATTCGCTCGTAACTCGTAACTCGTAGCTCGCAGCTCGTAGCTCAAACAAGCTATTTCTTGGCCAGACCGTCCAAATAATCCAACATCGATGCGAATTCAAAAACCGTTAATTGATCCACTAAACCAGGAGGCATCATCGATTGGGGTAACTGAATACGACTAGTGATATCGCTTGGTTTAATCGCGATTTCTTGACC
>SYDV01000517.1 GCA_005801395.1 Planctomycetia bacterium
CTAGTTTAGGTACCTGGGCTGTTTATGGGCTTGGCAGCGATAATCAGGATTTGCCCGGGTTTGTGGTATTGACCTCCAACGGTAGCGGACGCCCAGATGATCAACCGCTTTATGATCGCTTATGGGGTAGTGGTTTTTTACCAACAAAATATCAGGGCGTAAAATTCCGTAATGCCGGTGATCCCGTGTTATTTTTAAAGGATGCACCGGGCATTTCTCGAACCATGCGACGAGATATGTTAGATGATTTAGCCCAACTCAACACCTTGAAATCGCAACAATGTCATGATCCGGAAATTCAAACACGCATTGCGCAGTATGAAATGTCTTTCCGCATGCAGGCTTCGGTGCCTGAATTAACCGATTTTAGCAAAGAGCCGCAATCTGTTATCGATAGCTATGGACCTGATGTGAAGAAACCTGGTTCGTATGCAGCCAATTGTTTACTCGCTCGACGCTTGGCCGAACGCGATGTGCGATTTATTCAATTATATCATCGCGGTTGGGATCATCATGGTGGCTTACCAAAAGCGATGAAGGGTCAATGTAACGACACCGATCAAGCGACGGCCGCTTTAGTACAGGATTTAAAACAACGCGGGATGTTAGACGACACGCTCATTATCTGGGGCGGTGAATTTGGACGTACCGTCTATTCACAAGGTGAACTCACCGCTGATAATTATGGCCGCGATCATCATCCACGCTGCTTCTCTTTATGGTTGGCTGGCGGCGGCATTAAAGCGGGAACTGTGTACGGAACGACCGATGATTTTAGCTACAACACGATTACACCTGATCAAAAAGTCCATGTCCATGATTTGAATGCCACCATTATGCATTTAATGGGTATTGATCACACGCGTCTAACTTACCCCTTTCAAGGACGACACTTCCGCCTAACCGATGTGCATGGCTCGGTGGTGAAAGGCATTCTCTCTTAATCGCGATTGCCTTTGGTAAACAGATGAGCGTATTGCAATAATTGGTGTAACTTTGCGACTTTAGAGCCACACACGACCAAGTGCGTGGGGGAATACCCAACTGGACTGGTGGAACGCCACTCATTCAAGTTGCGCTCTAGGAAGTTACCCATGCAACGACCACCATCCGGAAATAACACCATCGTCACCCGACGCACGCTCTTACAGACGAGCACCGCCATTGCGTTGGGTGCGCTTGGGACGTCGCAGTACGCCTTGATCGCAGCCGAAGCCGTTAATGTCGAAGGCTTACCACATCAAGCCACCGGAATGAAAATTGGCGAGGTGACAGATTCGAGCGCCATCGTGTGGGTGCGACTCACCCAACACGCAAAACGACTGCCTGATAATGATGAAGTATTAAAACCACTGCAAGGTAACAAAGATGGCACCGCGAATGCCGATATGCTCCCAGGAGCCTGTCCTGCGGGTCATGGCAGTGTTCGTTTATTATTTGGTCAAAGCGATGACTTCTCTGACGCGCAAACCACTGAGTGGATCACGGTCCAACCAGCGCAAGATGGCATTCATCAATTTTCACTCAACAGCTTACCACCGGATTCCATTTTTTATCTGCGCGTCGAATGTCGTAACGCCAAAGGAGAAAATAGTTCCTCTATCGTAACCGGAAAATTCCGCACCGCGCCTGATGCCAATGAAAACATCGCTATTACCAGTGTGATATTGGGTTGTCATCTCTATGAAAAACGTGATCACGCTGATGGCTTCACGACTTATGAATCCGTCGCGAAATTAAAGCCACACTTTATTGTACAAACCGGCGACAACGTGTATTACGACCGCGATTTGGGGCCTTTTTCCACTACGATACCACTCGCTCGCTGGCAGTGGCAACGCATGTTTAGTTTACCGCGACATCGTGCCCTATTAGAAAACGTCGCCAGTTATTGGGAAAAAGATGACCATGATTTATTAAAAAATGATTCATGGCCTGGGCAAACCTATGGTCAGCTTACCTATGCTGATGGATTAACTGTTTTTAATCATCAAACACCGAGCGGCCCATTACCCTACCGCACCTTTCGCTGGGGCAAACACCTACAAATCTGGTTAGTCGAGGGACGTGATTATCGCTCGAAGAATACCGACGCTGATGGACCAAATAAAACCATTTGGGGCTCCACGCAAAAAGCCTGGCTGAAAAAAACGCTGGCTGAAAGTAATGCCTCGTGGAAAATATTAATTAGTCCCACGCCAATTGTCGGCCCCGATCGCGCCAAGAAAAATGACAACCACGCGAATGAAGCCTTCCAACAGGAAGGTGATGAAATTCGCGCGTGGATCAAAGCCAATGTCGCTGACCATTTGATCGTGGTAAATGGTGATCGTCATTGGCAATACCATTCGGTTCATCCACAAACGGGACTCCATGAGTTTAGTGCTGGCCCCACGAGTGATGGTCTTGCTGAAGGCACTCCAGGTGAAGATAAAACTTACCATCGCTTCCATCGCGTGAAGGGCGGATTTATTTCCCTCGCGGCAAACGCGGACAAAAAAATACGCACGCTGGCCGTTCGACATCATGACATCAACGGCACGGTGGTGCATGAACAGGTATTTACTCGGTCATAATTTTAACCCTGACGAGGGTAGTCAATCAAGCGGATTTCCTCCTTAAGGCTTATGGAATATCGAGCAAAAAATACCCCCTCGGCAAGGCCCATTAAGATGATAAATGTCCTGAGCACCACTTGCCCAGGGGAATCTTATATGCAACGCCACCTGCTACTGATTTTCGTCAGCCTCTTCGCTTTGGTGAGCACGGCTTTGGCTGGCGAATCATCGCCACTTCCACGCAGCACGCCGGAAGCTCAGGGCATCGCTTCCTCTGCCATTCTCGATTTTATTAACGCTGCCGACCAAAATATCGATGGCATGCATGGTTTCGTTTTGCTGCGCCATGGCCACGTGGTTACCGAGTGCTGGTGGAAACCCTACGATGCAGAAACCCCGCACATTTTTTTCTCGCTGAGCAAAAGTTTTACCTCAACCGCAGTCGGTATCGCGATTGCCGAAGGTAAACTGAGTTTGAATGACGAAGTGCTAAAGACCTTCGCCGATGAAGCACCAGCAGAACCGTCGACGAATCTCAAAGCCATGCGTTTGCGCGATTTATTGCGCATGCAAGTTGGACACGAGAAAGAATTATCGTTTTGGAAAGATGCCGGTGGAGAAAACGGCGAAACTTGGACCAAGCGCTTTCTCGCTCATCCTGTAACGTTTAAACCGGGCACGCGTTTTCTCTATAATACGCCGGCGACTTACATGGCTTCGGCCATGGTGCGAAAAGCGACTGGCGAGGATATTCTTGATTATCTGAAACCACGGTTGTTCGATCACATCGGATTCACGAATCCGACGTGGGTGAAAAATCCTCAAGGTATTTCCGTAGGTGGTTATGGACTGATGGGCCGCACCGAAGATATCGCACGCTTTGGTCAATTACTGCGGCAAAAAGGCGCGTGGAATGGCAAGCAAATTGTTCCCGCAACGTGGATTGCCGAAGCAACGTCGCTGCAAACGAGCAACGGCAGTAATCCAAATAGTGACTGGGATCAAGGCTACGGCTACCAATTCTGGCGCTGCCGTCACGGCGCTTTTCGCGGTGACGGAGCGTTTGGCCAATATTGTTTAGTCATGCCAGAGCAGGATGCGGTGATCGCGATTACCGCCGGCGTTCCCAACATGCAGGCGATACTCAATTTAATTTGGGAGAAATTACTGCCCGCCATGAATAATAAAACGCTGCCGGAAAATAATGCCGTGACACAAGAGCTGACAACGAAACTTTCCAGCCTCACCATGCGCATGCCGACGGGAAAACAGACCTCGCCAATCACCGCCACCGTCTCGGGAATTTGGTACACCCTGCCCGAAAACGAGCGCGGAATTACGGCACTGGCACTCGACCTCACCGCACAACCACCAGCGTTATTGGTACGCACCGCCGCAGGTGAAACTCGCATCGTCGTTCCGTTTGATTCGTGGAGCACACCGTCCCCAGGTTTCAGCAACGGTCTCGACCGTTTTCTGAGTGTGCCAACAAACCCCTCTGTTGCCGCCAGCGGCGCATGGACGTCTGACGACACCTTCACCATCAAACTCGCCCTGACCCAGACACCGTTTTATTCAACGCTCAATCTGAAATTCGACGGACAGCGACTCATCTTCAACTCCAAGCACAATGTAGGATTTGGGAAAACAGAAGTTCCTGAATTGATTGGTATTAAACCCTGATCGTTTATTCGTTGAAAACAGCAAGACAGACATCGAACATTAAATTCGTTCCACCAGAACTTGCGCCGATTTATAAACGACTCGACCTGGGCTTCGACGCCTGGCTAGCTACCATGCTCAGCTGGCGCATGTTCGCGCTCGACGCGGCGTTGGGCCATTGCGCTGGTTGCCTAATCATTGTCCGCTGTTTACCGAACGACCGCAGAGACAATCGACAAGTGAGTAAGGTAAAGCAAAAAAAATCGATGCGCCGTCCTCTGAATGGCCGGGCAGCTACGCTGATTGATCAGCGAGAAATAATTAATCTACAGCAGTCCGTTCAAACCAAATAAATTGTGATTGGGAGCATGAATTACATGCATTATTACGACCGTCTTGCATCGGAATGGTGACGAAGAGTCGTTCGGTCACTCTGCATTCAGACCGTGCCTGTCCTGTATCTCTAGTGTCCCTGGTAAGGGTTACCAAATAACGTAACCACTCAATAATCTGAGCAATTTTACGAGACCTACAATTTTTCCGCATCTCTAAGTCATATTGGCCTATCACGGTTTCGGTACGAAATCGTTGATCCAGTACGAATGGTAGGCCTCAGGAAAAGCGGTGATGCTACGTATTTCAACGCGGCGGTAATAACATTCGGCCGCTTCAGACTGAATTTGGATTTGGCCTGTGGTCAACGGAACCAATTTCTCGCGTTCTTTCTTGGTCAATCCACTCAGTGCGTTGACTACGATTCCGTTGAG
>SYDV01000038.1 GCA_005801395.1 Planctomycetia bacterium
CATGGCAGAAGATTCTAACGGTGGGGTTTCCGAAAGTAAAACGATCGTCGATATTCATATTGGGCCGAAATCAGACACCGATGCGCCGCCAGCCGAAAATGCTCAGTTCGCTCAATTTGGTTTGCGCGGCGTTAGATTTGGCGGGATCATTGGCGCGTCGTTAGTTGGTTCGCTTCAGCTTGGTCCTGATTGGCCAGTTAAACCGGAACTAATAGTCTCGGCAGGTATTTCCGGCAGTAAATTTGGACTAGGACTCTATTGGCCTCTCAGTGAGGCGTCATGGGTTATTCAAAAAGGAGGACAAAAGCCATTTAAAATTGATCGTTCCGACTCCATTTCTCCTCGGATCATCGCGAGTTATCGCTGGGAAGAACAATCGCGCGAACCAGATTTTTGGCGCGGAATTGCTGGCGACCACGGGTGGTACGCGGGCGGTGAAATCGGACTGACTTGGGGAGGATTGGCTTTCGACTTGGCGATGACCTGGAACGAAGAAAATAGCGACAACCCACGATTTACCCTGGGATATGGGTTTACATTCTAATATCAGAGGTCTTTTGTTGGCGCTGATGACCTGACTTGAGTAATCAGATAAGTCAGGTAAGGAAGCGCTTTCATGACCTCGGCGCCGACCATTTATGACATTGCAAAAAAGGCTGGTGTAGGCATTGCGACCGTCAGTCGCGTGCTGAATGGCAGTGAACGTGTGGCTGATGCGACCCGCGAAGCGGTACAGCGTGCGATGCAGGAATTGGATTTTCGCCCGAATCGAGCGGCTCGGCGTTTAGCCGTTGGTGGCGTGAATCGTCCGCGTGTGGCTGCGCTGATGCCATTTTTCTCGGCAAGTTTTTATTATGCCGTATCAGCACCGTTGTCGGCTGGGTTGATCGCAGCGGACATTGATTTAGTGCTCTATAATATTCAGGACCGCGAACATAAAAATCGTGTGTTAGATCGCATCGTCGCGGAACGTGCCTGTGAAGGCATCGTGCTATTTAGTATGGGTGTGCGTGATGAACGAATCGCGGAATTAAATCGCGTTGGTATACCAATGGTTTGTGTCGATTATCCGCAAATAGGCGCACCGGCTTTAACTGTGGACAATATTGCAGCGGGTCGCATTGCCACCCAGCACCTGATTAAAGGTGGTGCGCGGCATGTGGGATTAATTACGGGACCGACGGTCGCCTTAGCCTTTCGCCAACGTGAAGAGGGATTTATAGAAATTTCTGGCGTTAAATCTCCCCAAGAGCGCGCCGAAACAGTGACCATTGAAGCGGGTCGCCAAGCGGCAAATCATTTGCTCGATCAATTTCCAACGCTGGATGCGTTCATGTGCGTGAGCGATATTTTGGCCGTCGGCGCATTGCAAGCTGTGCGCGCCCGTAAGCGTATTCCCGGTGATGATATTCAGATTATTGGCTTTGATGACCAGCCGTTAATTGATGTTATTGGTCTTTCCACCATTCGTCAGCCAATGGATGAATTTGGTGCCTGGGCAGCACGATCGATGGCGACGTTGCTCAAGCGAGGGAATGAACAGGTCAAACATTTGCCTGTCGTCGAGTCACAAGTGCTGCCAATTGAGTTAGTCGTGCGCTCTACCACGCGAAACGTCAACAAACGAAATAAATAGCGTTCAATGTTTTACTAATGACCTTGTGCGCGAATTGCGTGCGGTATTTTTTGACAGTTATGGTATCAAAGTCGTCCCCCTAATCAGCGATTTTGCCAAATGTGCGTACCATTCGGCCATGTCGGCTCAGTCGTCTAGCGCTAGAGTTTCAAGCAACAACGCGCACGACATAAGTGTGCGAACAGGAGGTCGCCATGTTGCGTTTATTCGTTGTTTTACTGGCAATCGTTGGATTTTTATCCCTAGCGCCAACGGGGTTGGCGGGTGAGGCAAAGGCTGTGTCGGTGGTCTTCATGCTTGCCGAAGATGAATACAAAACTGAAATAAGTTTACCTACTTTTGCCAAAAACGTATTAGCGCCATTGAATATGACTTATTCCACGGTTGAGGCCAATCCGCTTGGAGGAATGAATTTTCCAGGCATAGAAAGTGATTTGCCTACGGCCGATTTATTAGTGGTTAGCGTGCGCCGTCGAACACCGACGACCAAGCAATTACAATTAATTCGTGACCATATCGCAGCGGGAAAACCGATGATTGGGATTCGTACTGCCAGTCATGCGTTTGCCTTGCGAAAAGGAATGCCAATATACGGGCACGCGGAATGGAAAAATTTCGATGCAGAGATTTTAGGCGGTAGCTATAACGGCCATTTCGGCAATGAAGCGGCAACGTTATCCGTTGCCGTCGGTGCAGGAGAGCATCCTATTTTACGCGGTGTCGATTTGACCGCTTTACCAACTCACCGTCTCTACAAAAATCTAAAATTAGGAACACAAGCAACGGCGTTGGTTATGGGCATAGCAATAAATAGTAGTGAACTCCACCATGTGGCGTGGTGCAATCAGGTGGGGGCTAGTCGCGTTTTTTACACCTCACTAGGGAGCGTCGAAGACTTCCAACATAGCGCATTTAAAACACTATTGAAAAATGGTGTGTTGTGGGCGCTGGGCAGAGAACCTACTCATTACCCACATCTTTCCCTGGTAAAAAATAGTGCTGTTAACTACCTAGTAGTTTTATAAATTCATACCCTGGGG
>SYDV01000518.1 GCA_005801395.1 Planctomycetia bacterium
CATTTCGTGTTGGATGCTCGAAGGCAATCGTTGGTGTTGGGGGCGTAACCGCAGGGTGGAACACTTCCCTATTTACGAGTAAGCTCTACCTTACTCCGTCCGCAACACTTGCGGCAAAGGAGCTAACGTTATGTCGATGACCCAAAAAACCGCTTGGAAAGCACTTGCTCAACACACGAGTGAAATCAAACGCACCCATTTGAGCGAGTTAATGGTTGATGCAAAACGCTGTGCGTCGATGGTCGCGAGTCACGATGGGGTGGTGTTGGATTATAGTCGTCAAAATGCGACGCCTAAAACGATCAAATTATTATTAACCTTGGCCAAACAGGTGGGCTTACAAAAAAGCTTACAAGCCATGGCCGTGGCGAAGAAAATTAATTCCACCGAAGACCGAGCGGTGCTCCACATCGCTCTACGAGCAGATAAAAAACAACGCATTATGTTGGATGGAGAGGACACCGTTGCGCAGGTGCATCAGGTGCTCAAACAAATAAAAGCATTTAGCGAACGAATTCGTTCTGGTGCCTGGAAAGGCGCGACGGGCAAAAAATTAACCGATGTCGTGGCCATTGGCATTGGCGGTAGTTATTTAGGTCCAGAGTTTGTGTATGAAGCCTTGCGTACAGATCCGGCTGCGGCCAAAGCGGCCAAAGGTCGACGCCTGCGTTTCCTCGCCAATGTTGATCCGATTGATGTCACGCGTGCTTTAGATGGATTGGATCCAGCCACGACGTTGGTGGTGGTAATTAGCAAGACGTTCACCACTGCAGAAACGATGTTAAATGCGAAGACCGTCCGCCAATGGTTGGTGAAAAAATTAGGCGCTGATGCTGTGGCAAAACACATGGTCGCTGTCAGTACAAACCTGAAAGATGTGGCGGCGTTTGGTATTGATCCCAAAAATGTATTTGGATTTTGGGATTGGGTCGGTGGTCGTTACAGCGTGTGTAGCGCCGTTGGTGTTGTGCCATTGGCATTGCAATATGGCTTTGAACAAATTGAGCAATTTCTGGCTGGTGCGCGTAGTATGGATCAACATTTATTGACGGCACCATTAGAGAAAAATCTGCCAGTTATAATGGGTTTACTCGGTGTATGGAACTCCACTTTCCAGGGACATGCTACGCGCGCATTGTTGCCTTATTGCCAAGCATTGCTCAAATTAGCGCCGCACATTCAACAGGTTGATATGGAGTCGAATGGCAAGCGCGTCAGCATTGATGGAAAAGTGCTGCCTTATGAAACCGGTGAAATTAATTTCGGTGAACCCGGGACGAATGGTCAGCATTCTTTTTACCAATTAGTGCATCAGGGTCGCGTAGTTCCGTCTGATTTCATCGGCTTTAAATACAGCCAGCAAGCACAGTCACTCAAAGATGAGCCGGTCAGTAATCATGATGAATTAATGGCGAATTTTTTTGCTCAACCAGATGCGCTCGCTTTTGGCAAAACTGAAGCGCAATGCCGCGCCGAAGGCATCGCTGAAAAATTAATTCCGCACAAAGTATTCGCAGGCAATCGTCCATCGAATGTTTTGCTTCTCGAATCGTTAAATGCCTACAGCACGGGTCAATTATTGGCGCTTTATGAACACCGCACCATTATTCAGGGCTTTATCTGGGGCATCAATAGTTTCGATCAATGGGGTGTGGAATTGGGCAAAGTACTCGCCAAACAAGTGCGCACGCAGCTATCTGTTAGTCGAACGAAAAAGGCGAAGGTGGCCGGATTTAACCCTGCGACCACGGCGATGCTGAAACGTTATTTAGCTTAAATTTTACGCATGATCGCGCTGCTGATATTTTTATGGGCAGCGCGATCATTATGTGCGTACGTCTAACGCTTTGCGTACCGTGCGCATTAATTCATCTAAGGTGTAGGGTTTAGCCAGAAATCCATCATGGCTAAAGTCGCGACTGGTGGCAAAGGCATTTGCGACATAACCAGAAGTGATAACCACTTTAATCGTCGGGCAATTTGCCCGCAGTCGCACAGCAATGCTTTCACCACTTAATCCAGGTAAGACTAAATCGGTTAGTAATAAATCGATGGGTACTGGATGTTCCTGTGCCAATCGAACGGCCTCATTGCCTTCAGTGGCAACCAGAACGTGATAACCTTTATTTCGTAAGGCATCACGAGTTAACTCAAGCACGGTGGCGTTATCTTCAACCAATAAAATGGTTTCACTACCACCGAGCGAGGCGATTTGCAGGGGGGTGGGTGTTTTATGTGCGTCAGTGATGACCTTCGGTAAATAAATAGTGAGAGTGGACCCACTACTTGGTTGTGATTTAACACCAATAAAGCCATGCATAGAACGAACGGCACCGTAGGGACTTGAGAGTCCTAGACCGGTGCCGTGGCCGACGTTTTTGTTAGTGAAAAATGGTTCGAACAGTCGTTCCATGGTTGAGGAATCCATGCCCACACCAGAGTCGCGAATCGAGACCGCGATGTAGATTCCCGGTTTAACATCATAGCGAAGAGCCATCGCCACATCGACATTTTCTTCCCGGCTTAGCATGGTGAGTTGGCCACCGTTGGGCATCGCGTCGCGTGCATGAATTGCCAAATTCATCATGGCCAATTCGAGCTGACCGGGATCACCTAAGGCCTGCCCAATATGTGCAACGAGGTCAGTCTGGATAATAATGTTTTCTGGAATAAGGCGATCAATTAACATGCGCAAACGTTCGATGATGCGATTGGGGTTGAGTGCGACAGCCGTAAGGGGCTGTTGGCTACTAAAGGCAAGCAAATGCCGAGTGGTTTCTGCGGCTCGTTCAGCTGCGCGAATAATCGTGTCAGCATGAGAACGCAGGGGGTGTCCGACGGGTAGTCCGCGTTGTAGTAAACTAGAATGGCCAGTTATTGCGGTTAATAAATTGTTGAAATCATGTGCTATGCCGCCGGCTAGGCGGCCCATCGCTTCCATCTTTCCAGATTGCAATAACTGCATCGCACTTGCGCGACGTTCGCTCAGCATGTGCGATTTTTGGATGGCGAGATGAATAAGATTGGCAATAGAAGCGATAAATTCTCGTTCATCCGCGACCCACGTACGACGACGGACCATTTGATGGCAACCTAACACCATAAAACCATCCGTGCGAAACGAAAACGGCAGCCATAACAAACTGGTGATTGCTAAGCGATCATGGAGAAGTGTTGCAGAGCCTTCACTAGATAAACGTGGATTGATCTGATCGGCATGACTCTCTAGTGGCGTGCGCATTTCCCATGCATGGCGAAAGCTTTCACTAAATTGATTGATATCAAAGAGTTCAGAGCTGCCTTTATTAATAATTGGTGAACTGAACCAGTCACTAATAATGTTAGTTTTTCGTTCATTTAGACGCACGTCCATGATGACGATGCCATCAATACTTAACGTTCGTCCCATGATGTCCAGTAATGGGCTCAATAATTGTTCGTTTTCATCCATGCCAATAATCGTTTGAGACATGCGATTGAGAGCGCCGGCAAAATGGAGTTGACGATGGAGATGGTCTCGGTGACTAGCTAATTCCTCTTCGGTGCGAACGATGTCAGTTATGTCGGTGCAGCTACCGATGAATCCGGCAAATTGCCCATCGTGATGGGTTAATGGTTGGCAACGCTCTTGTAGCCAACGGTATTCTCCATCGGCTCGTTGCAGACGAAATTTATGTAAATATTCGCGTTTTTTTCGACGCTCTTCTGAATTGGTGGCAATTACACGGGAGTAGTCATCTGGGTGAATGCGTGCCTGCCAATTATTAGCCAGCGCTTCCTCTGTGTTTTGGCCAACGAATTCAAGCCAACGTTTATTAAACCATTGTGAGTGTCCATTCGTGTCGCAAGTCCACATTAACACTGGGGCATGTTCGGCTAAACGGGGCAGGGTTTCTTCGCGCTCTTTAGCTTGTAAAGCACGATGTCGGCCAGATGCCGTCGATGGACCTAAATCTTGGTGAACGATAACTGCACCGTAACCTGCTAACCGATTCATGATAACTTGATGTGGGCGATCCTCATGATTCTGCCGAACATTATAGGTGCGAATATATTGGTTGAGTTTGCCGTCTAGGACATTGCGGATGGTGAGGGTTAATGATTCGTGCATATCTGCATGCGGACCAGCTGCTTGTTCACAGATTTGCAAATACGGGACACCAACACAATTCTCCGAATCCCAATCCCCAGCATGAGTCATCGCTTGTCGCCAAGCATTATTGACACTTAAGATGACGCCCTGGTGATCAATGACAGCAACGGGCATTGGGAGCGCCTGAAATGCGCAGTGGGATAAGCTCGGTTGGTCGATCGGGGGCGGCATCACATTCCTGAAATAAGAGAATGACAAAGAAAGATAACTCTGGTGTTGGTAGCGAAGAAATTTTGCAGGTTGGAGGTATTCAAAATGCAGCTTAGTGCAGCATTTCTGGAATCGAACAGGTCAGTATACCGCAGAAAAACCAACTAATGAGGAATAGAAAAGTTAAAATCAGCAATTTTTTACGCTGGACAAGCAATGATTGCTTAGTCGGAGTACAAAGCGTGACTCAATGCGCAGAATGGACATAGGTTCATTTGGTGACGGAATTTCATCACGTTTAGCATCTGGTGAAATCGACTGTCCCAGCAGTCAAATATGGCGTGCGATCTAACGTCAAATGAATCAATAGCATGCATCAAACGAGGAGTGTTGCCTAGGGATTCGTTGTCGGTGGACGAGTTTGTGGGGTCCGCTAGCGTGCGGCCCTCTAAATAAAGGAAGACCTATGCTCGCAGCTTACCGTGCCCATGTCGATGAACGCGCCAAAATAGGCATCCCACCATTGCCGCTCACTTCAGAGCAAACGGCTTCCGTTTGTAGTATGTTAGAAAAACCACCTGCCGGTGAAGCTGCGTTTTTAAAACATCTCATTACGGATCGCGTGGCACCTGGGGTCGATCCTTCATCAAAAGTAAAAGCAGACTGGTTGGGTAAAATTGCCCATGGTGATGTGACGAGTCCAATTATCGATCGTGCAGAAGCGATTCGTTTACTCGGTACGATGCTCGGTGGATACAATATTCCGTATCTAACGCGTGCCTTGGAAGGTCCACAAGCGGCACAGGCTGCCGAAGCATTAAAAGGTACGATTTTAATTTTTGATCATTTCAGTGTTGTCGCAAAATTAGCGGAAGGTGGTAATACCCACGCAAAAAATGTAATCCTCAGTTGGGCCGAAGGTGATTGGTTTACGCGCCGAAAAGCCTTAGCTCAGTCCATTACGGGCAGAGTCATCAAAGTTTCCGGCGAAACGAACACCGATGATTTAAGTCCTGCACAACAGGCATCCAGTCGTCCTGATATTCCACTTCATGCACTGGCCATGTACGAAGTGCGCGATCAGCAACAAAAAGAAACTGGGAAATTTGTCGATCGTGCGCGTGCTTTATCCGATAAGGGTCGCGTAATTATTGTTGGTGACGTTTACGGCACGGGATCGAGTCGCAAGAGCGCCACCAATTCAGTGATGTGGGCTACGGGTGATGATATCCCTTTTGTGCCGAATAAACGCAGTAGTGCCGTTGTGCTTGGTAGTATTATTGCGCCAATTTTCTTAGACACCTTCCGTGATGCCGGTGGTTTGCCTGTGGTTGTCGATATTTCGAAAGTTGAAACAGGCGAC
>SYDV01000519.1 GCA_005801395.1 Planctomycetia bacterium
AGGGTTCTATCCGCTCAGTGACCAATTGCATAATGACCCTGCGGCTTCATTCGCCTCGCTGTTCTATGTCGGCACCGGTTTTCATGGACTTCATGTGGCCATTGGCTTGGTGATGTTGTTTATGGTCTTGATGCGCCTCGAATTTGGTCATTTCAAAGGTAAGCGTCATTTTTCGGTCGTTGCAGCTTCTTGGTACTGGCATTTCGTGGATATCGTTTGGGTCTTGTTGTTTATTACGGTGTATGTGGTTGGCTAAAATCGACTATCGCTGCTAGAGATTTCTAGAGGATTTGGCAGGTTTGCGACAAACCGCAGCTAGAGGCTGCGGTTTGTCATGTTTGGTGAAACCCTTTTGATTGAGTTCCATGTCGCAAAAACCAGCCAGTATTGGCATTATTTTTTTGATCCTGTTTGTTGACCTTGTTGGGTTTAGTATTTTATTCCCACTTTTTGGTCACATGTTGGAATATTATTCTAAGCAAGACAGTGGTATTTTAAGTTGGGCAATGGGTCATGTTGATGTGTGGTTTCCGGCTGCCGATGAATGGCAACGTGCGGCTTTATTTGGTGGTTTAATTGGCGCAAGCTACGCTCTTTTGCAGTTCATTGCGGCGCCGTTTTGGGGGCGTTTGTCTGACCGTATTGGCCGACGTCCGATTTTACTTATATCATGCACTGGCAGCACTTTGGCGTATCTGATTTGGATCTTTGCGGATAGTTTCGCGTTGTTGCTCTTTTCGCGTTTATTGGCTGGCATGATGACGGGGAATGTTGCGGCCGCGAATGCGGCAGTGGCTGATATCAGCACGCCTGCCACGCGCGCAAAAGGGATGGGATTTCTTGGAATGGCTTTTGGTTTGGGTTTTATTTTAGGACCGATGATTGGTGGAATGAGTTACGCTTGGTTGCCGCGCGTTAGTGAAGTGGCTTGGCTAGCCGCCTGTGGGGCTAATGAATTTTCGACTCCCGCATTGGTCGCATTTTTGTTGAGTGCGACTAATTTAATATGGATTGCGCTTCGATTTAGTGAAACCTTGCCGCCAGAACGACGTACGGCTCACGGGGGGCAGGAACGGACGTGGAACCCCATCGCTTTATTGCGGCCACGTTTTGGCGCTCGTGTGTCTATGATTAATATATCGTTTCTCATGCACACCATGTTGTTTGCGGGCATGGAAGCGACCTTAGTTTTTTTGTCGGCGCAGCGCCTTGGCTTTGAGCCAATTGATAATGCCTGGCTTTTTGGCTGGATGGGTTTGGTGGGTGCAGGCATGCAAGGTGGTGTATATCGAAAATTATCGGGACGCGTTCCGCAGCGAGTTTTGGGATTAATTGGATTGGCCGCTCTTGGTCCAGGTTTTTTGCTGATTGCGCTAGTCGATTGGTATCCCACAACCGCGCTGTTGGTGCTCGGGGTAAGCGTCTTGTCCATTGGCACGGGTTTCGTCTTTCCGTCACTCAACACCATGGTGAGTTTTGCTGTCGATGATCGATCACAGGGCGCTGCGCTGGGATCATTTCGTTCTGCCAGTGCGCTTGGTCGTGCGGCGGGGCCATTATTGGCGGCGGTCGTTTATTTCACTATTTCACCAGCAGCGCCCTATTTGATTGGCGCCTTAGGCGTATGGATACCCTTTGTTCTGATTTGGCGCCTGCCGCCGCCAATAAATAAAATTGAGCAATAGCTGGAATGTGAATGATAAGTCCGTGCGCCCGAAGATAATTAAATTCAGGGGATTAGGATTTTACGTTTCAACGTCTTCGCTGAGTTTACGTTTCCCCCATTTTTGCAGTGCTTCTAATAATATTTTGAAGTCCACTGGTTTTGGTATTAGATCATCCATGTCGGCGTCTTTGAAACGTTGTCGATCGGCTTCCAATACACTTGCGCTCATGGTAATAATAGGAACGCGGTGACCTTCACGCTCTAATTTTCGCATCGCTATGGTCGTGTCGATGCCATTCATCTCTGGTAATTGATAGTCCATGAAAATTAAGTCGAATTCGGTAGCGATAAAGCGTTTGAGGGCTTCTTTTCCATTTGCCGCAATGGTAACGTTGCAGTTTAGTTTCTCTAACATCTTCGCTGCTACGACTTGATTGGTCGGATTGTCTTCGACTAATAAGACATTCAGCGGAATTGGAGTATTGGTTTTTTCAGAGAGTTCGATGGCTCTACGGGTAGCGGATGACAAAGCCCCGCGTGCTTCTGCCAGACTGTGCCGCGTGATTAATTCCGTCGGTATTTGTTTTTCACGGGCGCGTTTGATGGTGGCTAGCGAATCGAGTAAATCGATAGCGCGTACTGGCTTGATCAAATAGGCATTAAACCCGGCATCACGTACTAAACGAGCATCACCGCGGCGTCCAATGGTGGTTAGCATAATGAGTCCAATATTGCTGATGCTTTTATCGTTACGGATTTTTTTGCCGAGTTCGAGTCCCGGTCCATCGGCTAAGGTTGCGTCAATTAATGCGACATCGAATGGGCGTTGTTTCAATTGATCATGGTAAAGCATTCCCAGCGCTTCTTCAGAGGTCGGTGATGTGGCCACGTCGCAATTCCAGGATCCGAGTTGCTCATTGATGATGCGTTGGTGTAAAAGGTTGCGTTCAACAACCAAAACGCGAAATCCAGTCAGATCAATTTGGGGGACATCTATCGTTGCTTCGCTTTGATCAATAGGGAGTGAAACGTGCATGGTAAAGGTCGAGCCAAAATCGACTTTTGATGTTACGGTTACGTCTCCGCCCATCAGGCCCATTAATTGTTTGCAAATGGCAAGCCCTAATCCAGTGCCGCCGAATTCTCGCGTGGTTGATGAATCGGCTTGAGTGAATTTATCAAAAATAATATTCAATTTTTCTGCTGGGATGCCAATGCCGGTGTCTTGTACGCTGATTCGCAGAGTAGTGTTTTTAAGATCGCTGGAAACACATTCAGCATTGACGTAAATATGGCCGACTTGAGTAAATTTTATAGCGTTACCAATTAAGTTGCTAAGTACTTGGCGCAGACGACCTGGATCACCGATGACGCGTGTCGGCATGTCTGGCGCGAGCCGACAAATAAGCTCAAGACCTTGGCTTTCCGCCCGAGCAGAAAAAAGCTCAACCGTATCGATAATACTTAAGGGGAGGTCGAAAGAGATGGGTTCGAGATTTAGCTTGCCCGCTTCAATCTTCGAAAAGTCGAGAATATCATTAATGACGGTGAGTAACGAATTGCCAGAATTGCGAATGGTTTTAGTGTATTCGCGTTGTTCGCCTGACAGGTCGGTATCGAGCAGTAATTCGGTCATACCCATGACACCATTCATTGGCGTGCGAATCTCATGCGACATATTAGCAAGAAAATCACTCTTGGAACGATTTGCTTCTTCGGCGCGATTTTTTGCGTCTTCTAAATCGCGCGTGCGCTCTTCAACTTGTTGTTGGAGAGTAGAATTGAACCGTCGTAAATCCATATCACGAGCTCGTACGGCTTCACGCATCGTAGAGAAAGCATAAGATAAACGGCCAATTTCATCTATTTTATCGTCAATATTTACAGCTGAAAAATCACCCCTCGCCACTTGCTCGCTGGCGCTTAATAAACAGTTCAAGCGAAAGGTGTAGCGGGATACTGCATAAATAACGATAACGATGGAAAAGCCTAGCGTAATCGCTAAGACGCCTAAGGTTGTAATAATTTGTTGCTCTAAAGTTTTCGTGATGGCCAGATTGCTCATGCCAATAAGAGTCTCACCGAGACGGACGGGTTTATTTATTTCTTTGGAGGCGTTATTTTCAAATAAATTTAGATCTAAAGAGCTATGTTCAACTTCAGCGCGTCCAAGAATTGCCGAAGGATCTGATTCCCGCGCCGTAAAACGTAGCCAAGCCTCTGGTGAATTGTGCGCCGACGCCTGGTTGTTTCCGAATTCATCTAATATGACAATATAGACGATATTTTCGTTCGAGATAAATCGTCGGACTATTCGATCTAATTCTGGTTTGTCTAAAACGGATAATGGTAGTTCGCACGCCGTTGCCAAGCTGCGCGCTAGTGTGTCGACTTCATTTTGCTGTGAGCTTATTAAAAACCGTTTGGCTTGCAGAATGGAAAAAAGGGCCATGAGTGAGAGCGCGACAACGAGCACGCCAATCGTGAGTAACGTCGCTTTAAGTCGTAAAGACCAAG